>NZ_PUGA01000013.1:0-84956 GCF_003236725.1 Pantoea sp. ARC270 | reverse complement strand
GGGTGTGTAAGCGCAGCGATGCGTTGAGCTAACCGGTACTAATGACCCGTGAGGCTTAACCTTACAACGCCAGAGGCGTTTTTGAGAGACATGATTTTCAGTTTGTGACGGATAAAGAATTAGCAGAAGCGAAGAATTTTTCGTTTCGTGCACCAAGATTTGCCTGGCGGCTTTAGCGCGGTGGTCCCACCTGACCCCATGCCGAACTCAGAAGTGAAACGCCGTAGCGCCGATGGTAGTGTGGGGCCTCCCCATGCGAGAGTAGGGAACTGCCAGGCATTATACAAGTGAAGAAGCCCCGCACCGACGTGCGGGGCTTTTTTACGTCTGCCGATCGTGAAAAATCGCAGTGTAATACCATCCTCAGCGGCTTTTCAGCCACTCAGCAATGAAATCTGCAACGCTGCCCGGACAATTTATATCCAGAACCGGTACGTTCAGCGCTAATTTCTGGTCAGTGGCAACCGCTATTGTCCGCGCATCGAGCAGCTCTTCGATCCCACCCTTAACCCCCTCGCGCCATAAAACAATCTTTGGAACAGGTTCATCTTTGAAGCCTTCGACCAGCACCACCTCAAGTAAAGCGTGATCCATGCGGCTGACCAGATAAGACAGATCAATCGACGGCTGATCCGGCGTTTCACATATCAATGCCCAGCGTTCTGAACTGGCGACCATGACCTGACTGGCCCCCGCCTTTCTGAGCAGATAGCTATCTTTACCTGGGGTATCCACATCCATCTGATGATGGGTATGCTTGATCAACCCCGCGCGAATGCCTTTGCCACTGAGGAGCGGAATCACCTGCTGTAACAGCGTGGTTTTACCGGTTCCACTCCAGCCCACAATGGCAAGTAAGGGTAGTGACATATCAGGTTCTCTCTTTCAGATCGTCTGGCGTATTGATGTTGCGGAAGGCGGATTCATCATCATCCAGCGCGACCGCATGACCACCATGATCGCGCAGGAACTGCATGAGGCGCCGCTCTCCGGCCTGCAGATAGTCAAAAAGGGCTTTTGCCATGTCACGGTGAATCAGGGCGAGTGTAGGGTGATCGCGCGTCTGCGAGCGAACCCATACTGCGGGTGCTTCTCTGCGTTGATGGATCAGTTTTTCCACAAAGTTAAGAGGAATCGCCGGGGTATCGCAGGAGCAAAAAACCGCCCATTCCCCTTCTATGGCGATTAAGGCACTGTAGATGCCAGCCAGCGGGCCCGGGTAATCGTCAAAAACATCCTCTATAACGCGACACCCGCTTAGCTGATAGCGATCAATATTACGATTCGCATTAATCATGACAATGTCGACTTGTGGCCTGAGCCGCTCAAGAACATGCTGGTAAAGTGGTCTGCCGTCCAGCTGCACCAGCCCTTTATCCAGCCCCCCCATACGGCGGCCCTGACCACCCGCCAGAATGATGCCGGTTAATGCTGTCATGACGGTGCCCTCGCTGATTACGTACCTGGAGAAAACGAAATGAAATGCCATCGCCTGAATGAATTGCTGGAATTGCTGCAACCCGCCTGGCAAAAAGAGCCTGACCTTAATCTGGTCACATTTTTGCAGAAACTGGCTCAGGAATCTGGTTTCCGTGGCCCGTTAAGTGAATTAACGGACGATATATTAATTTACCATCTCAAAATGCGTGACTCAGCCAGCGATGATGCCATTCCGGGGCTGAAAAAAGATTATGAAGTCGATTTTAAAACGGCACTCCTCCGCGCGCGGGGTGTCATTAAACCGGACGAGTAGTGTTATCCTTGGCAGCTACATGCAAGGGCAACCACAGGTAACAGAATGAGCGACGCTGCTTTCAACTTCCAGACACTGAACCCCGACGTGCTGCTTGATGCGCTCTGGGGTACAGGAATCCGCGTCGAATCGGGACTGACAGCCCTGAATAGTTATGAGAACAGGGTCTATCAGTTCAGCGATGATGAAAAACGTCGCTATGTCGCCAAATTCTATCGTCCACAGCGCTGGCGTGCCGAACAGATTGCGGAAGAGCATCAGTATGCTCTCGATCTGCTGGCTGACGAGGTCCCTGTTGCGGCACCGCTGCGGCTTCAGGGCGAGACGTTGCACCGCCACGCGGGCTTTTTCTTTGCGCTCTTTCCCAGTCTGGGCGGGCGGCAATATGAGACCGACAACGAAGATCAGATGGAGTGGGTAGGTCGTTTTCTGGGGCGTCTTCATCAGACCGGTCGCAAAGCGCTGTTCAGTCACCGGCCAGTCATGGGACTGGATGAGTATCTGCACGAACCGCGTCAGGTGCTGGAACAGGCTCAGCTGGTTCCTGATTCACTGAAAGCCATGCTGCTACACGCGGTTGATAAGCTGGGAGAGGCGCTGCAGCAGCACTGGCATACCGGATGGCAGCCGCTACGATTACATGGTGACTGCCATCCGGGAAATATTCTGTGGCGCGATGGACCGCTGTTTGTCGATCTGGATGACGCCCGTAATGGCCCGGCGGTGCAGGATCTCTGGATGCTGATCAGCGGCGATCGACAGGAACAGCGTATTCAGTGGGATATCCTGCTGGAGGCTTACGGTGAATTCAGCGATTTTGATATTAATGAATTGTCACTGATTGAACCTTTACGCGCGATGCGCATGGTTTATTATCTGGCCTGGGTCGTCAGACGCTGGCAGGATCCCGCTTTTCCGCGTGCGTTTCCCTGGATGACAGATGAAGATTTCTGGCGCAGGCAAATTTCGCTATTCACCGAGCAGGAGAAGCTGTTGCAGGAACCTCCTCTGCAGCTGACACCGCAATATTAATGACGTAGTCAGGAGAGTGTTTCACGATGAAAAAGATTTGGTTTGCACTGATGGGTTTAGTGCTGGCATTCAGCGCGTCTGCTGCCCAGTTCACTGAAGGTAAACAATATGTCAGTCTGCAGAAACCCGTGGCCGGCGAACCTCAGGTGATGGAGTTCTTCTCGTTTTTCTGCCCGCACTGCTATCAGTTTGAACGCATTTATCACGTTAATGACGCGGTTAAAAAGAACCTGCCTGCTGACACCAAACTGGTGAAATATCACGTCGATTTCCTCGGCGGTGATCTCGGGCCGGTCGTGACTCAGGCCTGGGCGGTAGCGATGGCGCTGGGTGTGGAAGACAAGGTTACGGCACCGATCTTCGACGGCATTCAGAAAACGCAGACCATTACCGATCCTGCCAGTCTGAAAGAGGCCTTTATTCAGGCGGCCGGGATCTCCTCTTCTGATTACGATGCGGCCTGGAACAGCTTCGCAGTTAAAGCCTTAGTTGCCCAGCAGCAGAAAGCGGCGGCTGATGTCGATCTGCGTGGTGTGCCTGCGATGTTCGTTAATGGCAAATACATGGTGAACAATGGCGGACTGGATACCAGCTCTATGGATAATTTCGTTGCAGACTATGCCAACGTCGTTAAATTCCTGGTAAGCCAGAAGTAATCAGCCTTCTGCACTCGTGAAACGCCAGCGCCTGCTGGCGTTTTTTTTATGCTTCTTAATTGCGCGACGGTTTTGTCCATCTCCAGGGCATAAATTTAATATCCACACAAGGGATCACGCTATTGAAAATGGCGATCACGTCACGGTAATTGATAAAGCATATGAAAAATAAGCATTTTATTTGCTCATAAATTGCCTGATCGCCTGAGGGATCGCGCGTTATCATTTTTACGCACAAAGTTATCCACAACCCGATCGTTGCGATCCTGCCTCCGGAAATGTGAAAAAACGTCCACGCGGCACGCCTTAGTTCACCATTTCTGCCAGGTTGTGGCATCCTTATAGTCCAACTCACAGCAACGAAGACTACACAGACTTATGGCGCAAATTGCAGAAAATCCCCTGATTCTGGTTGATGGCTCATCCTATCTTTATCGCGCGTATCACGCGTTTCCGCCGCTGACCAACAGTGCAGGTGAACCGACTGGCGCCATGTACGGCGTGCTCAACATGCTGAAAAGCCTGCTGGCACAGTATAATCCGAGTCACGTTGCTGTGGTGTTCGATGCCAAAGGCAAAACCTTCAGAGACGAACTGTTCGAGCATTACAAATCTCACCGCCCCCCAATGCCGGACGATCTGCGCGCGCAGATTGAGCCGCTGCACGAGATGGTACGGGCGATGGGGCTGCCGTTGCTGGCGGTGAGCGGTGTGGAAGCGGACGATGTGATCGGTACGCTGGCGCTGGAGGCTGAAAAGAAGGGCCGTTCAGTGCTGATCAGCACGGGCGATAAAGATATGGCGCAGCTGGTTTCGCCAGGGATTACGCTGATTAACACCATGACCAATACCATTCTCGGGCCGGAAGAGGTCGAGCAGAAATATGGTGTCCCTCCCGCGCTGATTATCGACTTCCTTGCCATGATGGGCGACAGCTCAGATAACATTCCCGGCGTACCGGGCGTGGGTGAAAAAACCGCACAGGCGCTGCTGCAGGGGCTGGGCAGCATGCAGACGATCTATGACAACCTGGATAAAGTGGCCGATCTCTCGTTTCGCGGTGCCAAAACGATGGCGACCAAACTTGAGCAGAATCGTGAGGTGGCCTTCCTCTCGTATCAGCTGGCGACCATCAAAACCGACGTTGAGCTGGCTCAGCCCTGTGAAGAGCTGACGGTGACCGATCCCGATATTGAGGCACTGCAGTCTCTGTTCAGCCGTTATGAGTTCAAACGCTGGCTGAGCGATCTGCAGGACGGTAAATGGCTGCAGGGGAAAAAGAGCAATACGCAGGCGCAAAAAGCCCTGTCCGATGAGCCGGCACCCGTGTTGGAAACCAGCAGCGTATTGCCAACCGATAACTACGTGACCATTCTGGATCAGGCTCTCTTTGATAGCTGGCTGGAGAAGCTGAAAAACAGCGACGTCTTTGCCTTTGATCTGGAGACCGATGCGCTTGATACCCTGAGTGCAAATATTGTCGGCATCAGCTTCGCGGTGGCGCCCGGTGAAGCGGCTTATCTGCCGGTTGCCCATGACTATCTTGATGCGCCTGAGCAGCTGGATCGCGCCGCCGTTCTGGCGCAGCTTAAGCCCCTGCTGGAAGATGCCAGTGCCTGGAAAGTGGGTCAGAACCTGAAATACGATCGCGGCGTCCTCAGGAACTACGACATTGAACTGGCCGGTATCCGGTTTGACACCATGCTGGAGTCATACATCCTCAATAGCGTGGTGGGCAAACACGATATGGATAGCCTGGCTGCTCGCTGGCTTAAACATAAAACGGTCACTTTCCAGGAGATTGCCGGTAAAGGTAAAAATCAGCTGACGTTCAATCAAATCGCGTTAGAGCAGGCAGCCCACTATGCTGCCGAAGATGCCGATGTCACGCTGCAGCTGCATCTGAAGATGTGGCCTGAGCTGGAGAAAGAAGCGGGCCCGAGAAACGTCTTTGAGCAGATTGAGATGCCATTGCTGACGGTCATCTCCCGGATAGAGCGCAATGGCGTCTTGATCGACCAGGCTATTCTGGCGCAACACTCGAAAGAGCTGACTGCCCGACTGGCTGAGCTGGAGTCGAAAGCGCATGAGCTGGCAGGCGAGCCCTTCAATCTCTCCTCCACAAAACAACTTCAGGTGATTCTGTTTGAAAAACAGGGCATCAAACCTACGAAGAAAACACCGGGTGGGGCACCGTCAACCAGCGAAGAGGTGTTAGCCGAACTGGCGCTCGATTATCCGCTGCCTAAAGTGATCCTGGAGCATCGCGGCCTGTCGAAACTGAAATCGACCTATACAGACAAGCTGCCGCAGATGATCAATCCGCTGACCGGACGGGTGCATACCTCCTATCATCAGGCCGTTACCGCCACCGGACGCTTGTCCTCTGCCGATCCTAACCTGCAGAACATCCCGGTGCGTAATGACGAGGGACGCCGAATCCGTCAGGCCTTTATTGCCGATAAAGGTTATCGCATCTTGGCGGCCGACTACTCCCAGATTGAACTGCGTATCATGGCGCATCTCTCTCAGGATAAAGGCTTACTGGATGCCTTTGCCCAGGGTGAGGATATTCACCGTGCTACGGCATCGGAAGTGTTTGGTGTCGCGCTGGATAAGGTGAGTGGAGAACAGCGTCGCAGCGCCAAAGCGATTAACTTTGGTCTGATTTATGGCATGAGTGCCTTTGGCCTGTCACGTCAGCTCAACATCGGTGCAGGTGAAGCGAAAAAGTATATGGACCTCTACTTTGAACGCTATCCGGGCGTACTGCGCTATATGGAGAACACCCGGCAGCTGGCGGCGAATAAAGGCTATGTTGAAACGCTGGAAGGGCGCCGGCTCTGGCTGCCGGATATTAAATCCAGCAATGCGATTCGCCGCAAAGCCGCAGAGCGTGCCGCCATCAATGCGCCAATGCAGGGAACGGCAGCAGACATCATCAAACGCGCGATGATTGCCGTGGATGAGTGGCTTCAGCAGCAGAATGACAGCGCAGTAAGAATGATCATGCAGGTTCACGATGAACTGGTGTTCGAAGTGAAATCGGAGGCGGTGGAAGCAGCCAGCCAGAAAATCCGTGCGTTAATGGAAGGCAGTGTGAAGCTCGACGTACCGTTACTGGTTGAAGTCGGCGTCGGTGACAACTGGGACGAAGCACACTGATTACCGCCTCCGGGCCGGTTCTGTCGCACAAAACTGGCCCTGATTCAGGCATAAGTAATTCGTTTAGTTGAGTGGTCAGCTGTAACCGGGAGCGAAAGCGCGTTTCTAACTGCTTATCGGCTAAACATTTTTTTCGTCATTAAACTACATCACAACGCTATTTTTGTGACGGGTATGGTAAAAAAAGTCCTGTTTTGATGTAAGTAAGCAACAAAAAAGCCTTTGTCAGGCACAAAAAATCAGGTAAAGTTCGTCGCGTAGGGTACAGAGGTAAGATGTTCTATCTTTCAGACCTTTTACTTCACGTAATCGGATTTGGCTGAATTTAGCCGCCCCAGTCATTCTGTGACTGGGGCGTTTTTTATTGGGATTTTTGTTACCGCAGTGTCAGCGGATCAGCGATGCTGCTCACGCGTCCCCGTGCTGATCCTCAGTCGCCTCATCAGGCATCGCATACCAGCTGTCCAGTTTCTGACGAACCTTATCCACGCCGATTTTCTTCAGCGATGAGAAGAGCTCTACCTGGATATCGCCGCCGAAGCTAAGCGCCGCCTCACGCACGACGTTGAGCTGGGCTTTGCGGGCACCGGAAGCGAGTTTATCGGCTTTGGTGAGCAGCAGCAGAACCGGAATTGCGCTTTCCACCGACCACTGAATCATCTGGCGGTCGAGATCTTTCAGCGGATGACGAATGTCCATCAATACGACCAGCCCCTTCAGCGCCTGACGCTTTTGCAGGTACTCGCCTAACGCACGCTGCCACTTCAGCTTCATCTCTTCCGGCACTTCGGCATAACCGTAGCCTGGCAGGTCGACCAGACGCTTCCCTTCTTTAACTTCAAACAGGTTGATCAGCTGGGTACGTCCCGGTGTTTTACTGGTGCGCGCCAGGCCTTTCTGATTGGTTAACGTGTTCAGCGCACTCGATTTTCCCGCGTTCGAACGGCCAGCAAAAGCCACCTCAATTCCGGTATCGGCAGGCAGATGACGGATATCCGGCGCGCTCATGACAAAGTGGGTAACGTGATAATTCAATTCAGACAAGGTAACACTCCAGAAAACGCATTAGGGCAATGGCGGCGATTATACGCGTTATGGCGCGAAAGTGCTCAATCGCGTCGTGATAACAGTCCATGTAAGAGATTGACCATTCGCGCTGCGGGTTATGTCGATTTTTACGCGGATTTCTGAAAATAAAATCATCATAATTTCAATTGGTTAATAAGTTTTGCTCTTTTTTTAAGCCAACTATTGGTGGCGCTGACTTGAGGCTTTTACCAGTTGGTCTACATTATTGTGCAGTGAATGGCAGCACACATCAGGATGATGCGCTCAGGGATGTCAGGATGGCAATGAGCGATGGAATGGAACAGGTCAGGGATATGGCCAGACAGGGACAGGGAATAGCTCAGGAGTTGAGCAGGCGCGGGATTGACCGGGATGTTACGAGCCGAAAAGGATTTAAAACATGATTCCTTCTTGTGAAGGTATGAAATAAGGCGACAGCTTGAGCTGTCGCCTTTTTTCTTTGTCGGGTTTCTGCTAGATTTCGCCGCAATTCTATACTGAATAAAAAAGCCAGGACCGAATACTATGAAGCAACCTGCACGAGCTGCCCACGGCAAACCTGCCGTCAAAGCCAAACGCAAATCGCGTGACGAAATTAACCTCGAAGCGCGCGATCGCAAACGCGATAAAAAGCATCGCGGACATGCATCTGGCAGCCGTGCTAATCCGGCGGCGTCGGACAGCAATGGCGCACGCCAGTCAGCCCCCGCAAAAGATCCGCGCATCGGGAGTAAGAAGCCGGTGGCCCTGATCGCCGATGGCAAAACCACCGCCGTCAGGCCACAGAAAAGTGCAGATAAACCGGCAGCCCCGAAGAAAGTGCGCCTGACGCCGGAAGAAGAGCTGGCGAAGCTGGAAAACGATGAACGTCTGGATGCGCTGCTGGATCGCCTGGAAAATGGCGAAACGCTGTCGGCAGAAGATCAGGGCTGGCTGGATGCCTCGCTGGATCGCATCGACGAACTGATGGAGCAGTTAGGCATCGTGATGGACGATGGCGAAGATGAACAGGCAGAAGAGGATATGTACCGTCTGCTGAAGGGCAACTAAGCAAATTTGATCGGCATGCGAGTTCCGCATGCCGTGCTTCTCAGGTAAACGACAATGTTTTGGCCTGGATCAATTTTCGCGCTGCTGGCGACATGTTATCTGCTGTGGTTATTGTTTAAACTACGACGCCTGTCGCGTCTGAAGCAACGTTTACGTCGGGTCTCATCCCGCTCACCTTTCATCCCTTCTTCTTCGCGACCTTCTCTCAGACGACGTCACCGGAAGGAGTGAGCATGCCATCGCTGCAGATTGCCTGGGATCAGGCGTTAATTGAAAAGTACAATTACGCCGGGCCACGTTACACCTCCTATCCCACTGCGCTGGAGTTCAGCGAAGATTATACGGAAACCGATTTTCGGCTTGCCGTGGCACGCTATCCCGGGCGTCCGCTGTCGCTTTACGTTCATATCCCTTTCTGCCACCGTCTCTGCTACTTCTGCGGCTGTAATAAGCAGGTGACGCGTCAGCGCCATAAAGCGGACCGCTATCTGGATGTGCTGGAGCAGGAGATTATTCAGCGCGCGCCGCTGTTCCGCCAGCGCCGGGTGACACAGCTTCACTGGGGCGGCGGCACACCGACCTTTCTCGACAGGCAGCAGGTTTCGCGGCTGGTGGGCCTGCTGAAGCAACACTTCAATGTGACCGATGATGCCGAAATGTCGATCGAGGTTGATCCGCGGGAAATGGCGCCGGATATGATCGATCATCTCCGATCGCTGGGCTTTAATCGTCTCAGTATGGGCGTGCAGGACTTCAACAAAGCGGTGCAGGTGCGGGTTAACCGGGTGCAGGATGAGGAGGTAATCTTCAGTCTGATGGCCCGCGCACGTGAACAGGGCTTCCGCTCAACCAGCATCGATCTGATCTACGGTTTACCTCTGCAGACGCCCGACAGCTTCGCCTGGACGCTGGAGCGGGTCGTGGCGCTGAATCCGGACCGTCTCAGCGTCTTCAACTATGCGCATCTGCCGGCGCTGTTTGCGGCACAGCGCAAAATCAAAGAGGATGAACTCCCCTCGGCCCGGCAGAAACTGGATATTTTGCAGCAGACCATCGCGACCCTGACGCAGCAGGGCTATCACTATATCGGCATGGATCACTTTGCGAAGCCGCAGGATGAGCTGGCTGTCGCGCAACGCGACGGGAAGCTGCATCGCAATTTTCAGGGTTACACCACGCAGGGCGACAGCGACTTGCTGGGGCTGGGTGTCTCCGCCATCAGCATGGTGGGTGACAGCTATGCGCAGAACCAGAAAGACCTTAACAGCTGGTACAGCAGTGTGGAACAGCAGGGGAATGGCCTGTGGCGCGGCGTCGCCTTAACCCGCGATGACTGTCTGCGGCGGGATGTGATTAAAACACTGATTTGCCACTTTTCGCTCGATTTTGCCGCAACAGAGGCGCAGTGGGGAATTTGCTTTCATGACTACTTTGCTGAAGATCTGGCGCTGCTGAAACCCTTAATTGCCGACGGGCTGGTGGAGCAGACGACGACGGGGCTGGAAGTGACGGGGATTGGCCGGTTGCTGGTCCGCAATATCTGCATGTGCTTTGATCGCTATCTGCGGCAGAAAGCCCGTCAGCAGCAGTTTTCGCGTGTGATCTAAAGAAACGGGCTGGCAGACCTCGCCAGCCCGAACTGAACCTCTATTCCATCCCCAGCTCTTTCAGCTTGCGCGTCAGGGTGTTGCGTCCCCATCCCAGCAGACGTGCGGCTTCCTGCTTGTGGCCCTGGGTATGGCGCAGCGCCGTAGTCAGCAGCGTCCGCTCCATCTCGGGCTGGGCTTCTGACAGCAGATTCTGATGACCGGAACGCAGGGCGCGGTCGGCCCACTGAGCCAGCAGCGTGGCCCAGCTGTCAGGCAGTGACTGCACCGGGTTTTCTGGTGTGCTGGACTCAAACAGCTCGCCGGGCAGATCCTGAATCAGCACTTCCTGACCGGCCGCCATCACCGTCAGCCAGCGACAGGTGTTTTCCAGCTGGCGCACGTTACCTGACCAGTGCAGACGGGTCAGCGCCGTTTCGGTTTCCGGATGCAGAATCTTCGCTTCTACCCCCAGCTCACGGGCCGCCACCTGCAGGAAATAACGCGCCAGACGCGGGATATCTTCACGACGCTCACGCAGCGGCGGCAGATGTACACGGATCACATTCAGGCGGTGGAACAGATCCTCACGGAACTTGCCTTCCTGCACGCGTAATTCCAGGTTCTGGTGGGTAGCCGCAATGATCCGCACATCCACTTTGACCGGCGCATAGCCGCCGACGCGATAGAACTGACCATCGGCCAGCACGCGCAGCAGTCGGGTCTGCACATCCAGCGGCATGTCGCCAATCTCATCCAGAAACAGCGTGCCCCCATCGGCCTGCTCAAAACGGCCCTGGCGGATCTGGTTCGCACCGGTAAAGGCGCCTTTCTCATGACCGAACAGTTCTGACTCAATCAAATCTTTGGGGATCGCCGCCATATTCAGCGCGATAAACGGTGCTTTGGTGCGCGGGCTGTGCCGGTGCAGCGCATGGGCGACCAGCTCTTTACCGGTGCCCGACTCACCATTGATCAGGACGCTGATCGAAGAGCGCGACAACCGCCCGATGATGCGGAACACATCCTGCATCGCGGGCGCTTCCCCGATAATATCGGTGGTCGGTCCGCTGACCGGCTGATTACGCGGCTGCTGCTGCTCCTGATAGTGACTGATGGCGCGCTCTACCAGCGCAACCGCCTCATCAATATCAAATGGCTTAGGCAGGTAATCAAACGCCCCCTGCTGATAGGCGCTGACCGCGGCATCGAGATCGGAATGCGCCGTCATAATGATGACCGGCAGCATCGGATGACGCTGTTTAATCTGTTTCAGCAGCGCCAGGCCATCCATACCGGGCATGCGAATATCTGACAGTAAAACGTCCGGGGTTTTGGTTGAGAGGGCATCCAGCACCTCACCTGCGCTGTCAAACGTCGCACAGCTCAAACCGGCTCCAGTGAGCGCGCGTTCAAGCACCCAGCGGATGGAGCTATCGTCATCGACGATCCAGACTATCCCTCGTTGCATAGAAACCTCACTGGCGAATAGGCAGGTAGACCGAGAATTCGGTGTGACCCGGCCAACTGTTAAATTCTATTTTTCCTGAATGCTGATCAATCAGGCTACGGGCGATGGAGAGACCTAAACCGGTTCCGCCTTCACGTCCACTGACCATCGGATAGAAAAGCGTATCCTGCAGCTGGGCCGGAATACCGGGGCCATCATCTTCAATATCTATTCGTGCTACCAGGCGATAACGGGTGCCATGCAGCGTCAGCTGAAAAGCCGTACGGGTGCGAATAACAATCGTCCCGCCGTCGTCGCCCAGCGCCTGAAGCGCATTGCGTACGACGTTAAGCAGCACCTGTTCAATCTGGTCAGGGTCGTGCGGCAGTTCCGGCAGGCTGGGATCGTAATCCCGCACCAGGGAGACATTCTCCGGCAGCTCCATCGACACCAGATTGACCACCCGCTCAGCCACCTGGTGAATGCTCTGGGTAATGTGCATCCCCGGCTGCTGTGGCCCTAACAGACGATCCACCAGATTCCGCAACCGGTCGGCCTGTTCAATAATGACCCTGGTATATTCATTCAGCGAGGGATCGGGCAGGGCGCGTGATAAAAGCTGTGCCGCGCCGCGCAATCCTCCCAGCGGATTTTTTATCTCATGGGCCAGGCCGCGAACCAGATCGCGTGCAGCCACCTGCTGGGCGTGCTGTAACTGCTCCTGACTGAGGCGACGCTGGTTATCCATCGGCGCCATTTCCATCAGAATCAAGCCATCGGGTAAACGCTGTGCGGTCAGCGACATAATATGTGCGCGACCATCGACTACCAGCGTGACCTCACTGTCAGTGAATCCCTGGCCAGCCTCAAGACTCTCGCGCATCACCTCAATATTCAGCGAAAAGTAGCCGGTTAAATCCGGTAACGGCGTGCCGAACAACTTGCGTGAGCTCTGCGCCAGTAATTGCTGCGCCGCCGGGTTGGCGTAATGAATAACCAGGTCGTTATCCACCAACAAAATACTGTTGATTAAAGCGTTGAGAATCTGCCCGGCGTCGGGCAGAGAGCCAGTTGCCATACAACGTTCCTCTGCACTAAATAGGTGCATTCTGGTGTTTAAGCCGAAAAGCGGGAGAATGAACGGTGAATTCGCGGAGAAAAAAGCCCATCCGAAGATGGGCTAAAAGTTTCCACGGCAACAAAAACGTCTGATCAGTTAAACGCTGTAGTACAGCTCGAACTCAACCGGGTGTGGCGTCATGCGAACGCGGTCCATCTCAGTTTTACGCAGTTCGATGTAAGCATCGATAGATTCATCAGTGAAGACACCACCGCGGGTCAGGAACTCGCGATCTTCGTTCAGTGCATTCAGCGCTTCTTCCAGCGAGCCTGCAACTTTTGGAATCTCAGCTTCTTCTTCCGGTGGCAGGTCGTACAGGTTTTTATCCATCGCATCGCCAGGATGGATTTTGTTGATGATGCCATCAAGGCCAGCCATCAGCAGTGCGGTGAACGCCAGGTATGGGTTAGCCGCTGGATCCGGGAAGCGCGCTTCAATGCGACGGGCTTTCGGGCTGGCCACGACCGGGATACGGATAGACGCAGAACGGTTACGGGCAGAGTAAGCCAGCATAACCGGTGCTTCGTAACCCGGAACCAGACGCTTGTAGGAGTTGGTGGTCGGGTTCGCCAGGGCGTTGATCGCTTTAGCGTGCTTGATGATACCGCCGATGTAGAACAGAGCCATTTCAGACAGGCCGCCGTACTTATCGCCCGCGAACAGGTTCTGGCCACCTTTAGAGAGTGACATGTGGCAGTGCATGCCTGAACCGTTGTCGCCAAACATTGGCTTCGGCATAAAGGTCGCGGTTTTACCGTAAGCGTGCGCGACGTTGTGAACGACATATTTGTAGATCTGAATTTCGTCAGCTTTTTTGGTCATGGTATTGAAGCGGGTCGCCACTTCGTTCTGGCCCGCAGTCGCCACTTCGTGGTGATGCGCTTCAACCACCAGACCCATCTGCTCCATGGTCAGACACATGGCAGAACGGATGTCCTGTGATGAGTCAACCGGTGGAACCGGGAAGTAGCCGCCTTTCAGACCTGGACGGTGACCTTTGTTACCGCCTTCGTACTCTTTACCGGTGTTCCATGCCGCTTCGATATCGTCGATAGCAACGTGTGAGCCGGAAGTCGATGAACCGAAACGGATGTCATCGAACAGGAAGAATTCAGGTTCTGGTCCAAACAGGACGGTATCGGCGATACCGGAAGAGCGCAGGAAATCTTCAGCGCGTTTGGCGATAGAACGTGGATCGCGGTCGTAGCCCTGCATGGTGCCTGGCTCGAGAATGTCACAACGGATGATCAGCGTAGAATCTTCGAAGAAAGGATCCATGACCGCCGTGGTAGCGTCAGGCATCAGCACCATGTCTGATTCGTTGATGCCTTTCCAGCCGCCGATAGACGAACCATCGAACATTTTGCCTTCTTCGAAGAAGTCAGCGTTAACCTGGTGAGCAGGGATCGTAACGTGCTGTTCTTTACCTTTAGTATCGGTAAAACGCAGGTCAACAAACTTAACTTCATGCTCGTTCATCATCGAGAGAACGTGTTCAGCGGACATACTCAACTCTCCTGGAAATGGTCTTTCATTATCTACATGGCGAGGAAACGTCGTTTCCGGAGGGCGTGGCGGGAAAGGAAATTCCTGACCACTCTTTTCCGGCACGCTCTTCAACCGACATCTGACTGGCGTTTACGCTTGTTTCAGATAAAGCGAATTCTGTGCCAACTTTTTTGATGTTGCTTAAATCGCCTTATGATGCACCTTTTTGTCGTAATGCGGCTGCACCACGATGGTTTTAGTGCACCATAACAGTGCTGAAGGTGAATTTACAGGCACCAATTTGGTGCATAGGACCAACTTAGTGCATTTTCTGCACCGCGAACAGTGCGAATTTGCGTCAATGCAATAATCTTTCAGTGAAAAGTGTGATCGTGTTCAGTCTTCCGCTTAATCCGTGTACAATAGCGCGCTATTTCTAATGCCTGAGGCAAAGCTGTGATCGAAAATTTGCGTAACATCGCCATCATCGCGCACGTTGACCATGGAAAGACCACCCTGGTTGACAAACTGCTGCAACAATCCGGTACTTTTGATGCCCGTACCGAAGCAACCGAGCGCGTGATGGACTCCAATGATTTGGAGAAAGAGCGTGGGATTACCATCCTCGCAAAAAACACCGCCATTAAGTGGAATGACTACCGTATCAACATCGTTGATACCCCAGGACACGCCGACTTCGGTGGTGAAGTTGAGCGCGTCATGTCCATGGTGGACTCGGTGCTGCTGGTTGTAGATGCGATGGATGGCCCTATGCCGCAAACCCGCTTCGTGACCAAAAAAGCGTTCGCGCATGGTCTGAAGCCGATTGTGGTTATCAACAAGGTAGACCGCCCGGGCGCACGTCCGGATTGGGTTGTGGATCAGGTGTTTGACCTGTTCGTTAACCTGGATGCGACTGATGAGCAGCTCGACTTCCCTATCATTTTCGCCTCTGCGCTGAATGGTATTGCAGGTCTTGACCACACCGACATGGCTGACGATATGACCCCGCTGTACCAGGCCATCGTTGACCACGTTTCACCTCCACAGGTTGAAGTTGAAGCGCCACTGCAGATGCAAATCTCGCAGCTGGACTACAACAACTACCTGGGCGTGATCGGCATCGGCCGCATCAAGCGCGGTAAAGTGAAGCCTAACCAGCAGGTCACTATCATCGATAGCGAAGGCAAAACCCGTAACGGTAAAGTCGGCAAAGTCCTGACTCACCTGGGTCTTGAGCGTATCGACAGCGATCTGGCTGAAGCGGGCGATATCATTGCTATCACCGGTCTGGGTGAGCTGAACATCTCTGACACCATCTGTGACACGCAGAATGTGGAAGCGCTGCCAGCCCTGAGCGTCGATGAACCTACCGTAACCATGTTCTTCAACGTCAACACCTCACCGTTCTGCGGTAAAGAAGGTAAGTACGTGACGTCGCGCCAGATCCTGGAGCGTCTGAACAAAGAACTGGTTCACAACGTGGCTCTGCGCGTTGAAGAAACCGAAGACTCGGACGCATTCCGCGTTTCAGGTCGTGGCGAGCTGCACCTGTCTGTTCTGATCGAAAACATGCGTCGTGAAGGTTTCGAACTGGCGGTATCCCGTCCGAAAGTTATCTTCCGTGAATTCGAAGGCCGTAAACAGGAGCCATTCGAGAACGTCACGCTGGATATCGAAGAAACGCATCAGGGTTCCGTTATGCAAGCCATGGGCGAGCGTAAAGGCGACCTGAAAAACATGGACCCGGATGGTAAAGGCCGCGTACGTCTTGACTACGTGATCCCAAGCCGTGGTCTGATCGGCTTCCGTAACGAATTCATGACCATGACTTCCGGTACCGGTCTGCTTTACTCCACCTTCAGCCACTACGACGACATTCGTCAGGGCGAAGTGGGTCAGCGTCAGAACGGCGTCCTGATCTCTAACGGTCAGGGTAAAGCGGTTGCGTTCGCCCTGTTCGGCCTGCAGGATCGCGGTAAGCTGTTCCTGGGTCACGGTGCAGAAGTCTATGAAGGCCAGATCATCGGTATTCACAGCCGTTCTAACGACCTGACCGTGAACTGTCTGACCGGTAAGAAGCTGACCAACATGCGTGCTTCCGGTACAGATGAAGCCACCACCCTGGTTCCACCGCAGAAAATGACGCTGGAGCAGGCTATCGAGTTCATCGATGATGACGAACTGGTAGAAGTGACTCCGCTGTCAGTGCGTATCCGTAAACGCCATCTGACCGAAAATGACCGTAAACGTGCTTCACGTGGTCCTAAAGACGCGTAATCGCGCTTTAGCGTAATAAAGAGCCCCGCCATGCGGGGCTTTTTTTTTGCCTGCGATTCCGCGCCTGCCCGCCGGGCCAGCCAATTATTGTCTGCTGTGACACGCTTTTTGCCCACCCGCTGCCGTTTACGCTTTTCTCTCCGGTGCTGGCTGTTCAGCCTGCGTTTTTGCCGCTAGAGTGAATACTCCAGGGAACCGAAGGAGGCGCACCATGCTGTATATCTTTGATTTAGGCAATGTGATTATCGATATCGACTTTAACCGCGTGCTGGGCGTCTGGAGTGACCTTAGCCGTGTGCCGCTGGCCTCACTGCAAAGCCATTTCCGGATGGATGAGGCGTTCGAACAGCATGAACGCGGTGAGATCAGCGATGAAGATTTCGCGCTGGCCCTCTGCGAAAAGCTGGAGATCGCTCTCAGCTATGAACAGTTTGCTGCGGGCTGGCAGGCGGTGTTCGTTGACGTGCGTCCGGAAACGCTGGCGCTGATGAACCGGCTGCGGCTGGAGGGGCATCGGGTCGTGATCCTCTCTAATACCAATAAGCTGCACTGCGCCTTCTGGCCGACGCAGTACCCCGACGTGCAGCAGGCGGCCGACAAGCTCTACCTGTCACAGGAGCTGGGCATGCGGAAGCCGGAAGCCCGCATTTATCAGCATGTGCTGGATGCGGAAGGGGTAACGGCCGATCAGGCGGTCTTTTTTGATGATAATGCAGAAAATATCGAGGCGGCCCGGGCGCTGGGTATCGAAAGCGTGCTGGTGACGGACAGCCGCACGGTTCCCGACTGGTTTGCAGGTCGACAGTAACGCATGAAGTCACGAACATTTCGTCCCGGGCTGCATGCCTTCTGGCTGTGGCTCAGGCTGCTGTGGAAACGTATTGACGAAGATGGCATGACAACCCAGGCGGGCAACCTGGCCTATGTCTCACTGCTGGCGCTGGTGCCGCTGATTGCGGTGGTGTTTGCGCTGTTTGCGGCGTTTCCGGTCTTCTCCGACATCAGCGTGCAGCTGAAGCAGTTTGTCTTCAACAACCTGATGCCCGCCGCAGGCAATACGCTGCAACGCTATCTTGAGCAGTTTGTGGCTAACGTCAACCGGATGACGGCGGTCGGGGCCGTCGGCCTGATTGTGACGGCCCTGCTGCTGATGCATTCGGTCGATACCGCGCTGAACACCATCTGGCGCAGCCACAAGAAGCGGCCGATGGTTTACTCTTTTGCGGTCTACTGGATGATCCTGACCCTCGGCCCGCTGCTAGCCGGTGCCAGCCTGGCGATCAGCTCCTATCTGCTGTCGCTGCGCTGGATTAATGCCACCGGGGTCACCAGCCTGGTTGATCAGATGCTGCGTATTTTTCCACTTCTGCTCTCGTGGCTCGCCTTCTGGCTGCTCTACAGTATTGTGCCCACCCAGCGCGTGCCGCCGCGTGATGCGCTGATTGGTGCACTGGTCGCCGGGGCGCTGTTTGAGCTGGGCAAAAAGGCCTTTGCGCTCTATGTTACGATGTTCCCCTCTTATCAGTTGATCTACGGTGTTCTGGCCGTGATCCCGATTCTGTTTCTCTGGGTCTACTGGACCTGGTGTATTGTGTTGCTGGGCGCTGAAATAACCGTGACGTTAGCCGACTACCGGCAGCTGAAACAGCAGCACAAAGATGAGCAACGCGAGGAAAGATGATTGCATTGATTCAGCGCGTAACGCGCGCCAGCGTCAGCGTCGATCAGGATGTGACCGGTGAAATTGGTGCCGGACTACTGGTCCTGCTGGGGGTGGAGAAGGGCGATGACAATGCGCGTGCGGAACGTCTCGCAGAACGCGTACTGGGCTATCGCATCTTTAGTGATGAGCAGGGCAAAATGAACCTGAGTCTCCGCCAGACGGGGGGAAGCGTGCTGGTGGTGTCACAGTTTACGCTGGCCGCTGACACGCAAAAAGGGATGCGCCCCTCCTTTTCTGGTGGCGCCGAGCCGGCTGAGGCTGAGCGTCTGTATGAGTACTTCAGCGACTGCTGTCGGCAGCAGGGCATTACCACGGCGAATGGCCGTTTCGCGGCAGATATGCAGGTTTCACTGGTGAACGATGGTCCGGTGACGTTCTGGTTACAGGTGTGAGAGCGTCAGCTGAGCGGCAGGGAACAGGCCACACCTCCGAGCGGGAGAAACATTTTATGTATCACCTTCGTGTGCCTCAGACAGCGGAAGAGCTGGATATCTACTATCAGTTCCGCTGGGAAATGTTACGTAAACCGCTGCGTCAGCCGCAGGGGTCTGAACGTGACGCCTGGGATGCCTTAGCGCATCATCAGATGGTGGTGGACGAGCAGGGAAATCCGGTCGCCATCGGTCGTCTCTACATTAATGCCGACAACGAGGCCGCGATCCGCTTCATGGCCGTTCATCCCTCCGTGCAGGGCAAAGGGCTGGGAACGCTGGTGGCAATGACGCTGGAGTCAGTGGCGCGTCAGGAAGGCGCAAAGCGGGTGACCTGCAGTGCCCGGGAAGATGCTGTCGCTTTCTTCGCGAAACTCGGCTACGTCAATCAGGGCGAGATAACCGCGCCGCAGACCACGCCGGTTCGTCACTTTCTGATGATTAAGCCGGTTATTACGCTGGATGACATTCTGCACCGCGCCGACTGGTGCGGGCAGCTGCAACAGGCCTGGTACGATCACATCCCGCTCAGCGAGAAGATGGGGGTCCGCATTCTGCAGTTTACCGGGCAGAAATTTATTACCACCATGCCCGAGGCGGGCAACCAGAATCCGCACCATACCCTGTTCGCCGGCAGCCTCTTTTCGCTGGCAACACTGACCGGCTGGGGCTTGATCTGGTTGCTGCTGCGCGAGCGTCATCTCGGTGGAACGATTATTCTGGCAGATGCCCACATTCGCTATAGCCATCCCATCAGCGGGCGGCCCGGAGCGATTGCCGATCTGGGCTCATTGAGCGGCGATCTCGATCGTCTGGCGCGTGGCCGTAAAGCGCGCGTGCAGCTTGAAGTGGAGCTTTTCGGCGATGATGAGTGTGGCGCAGTGTTTGAAGGCGTTTATATCGTGCTGCCCGCCGATCCCGACGGACCGCTGGAAGAGGGCGGTTCCGGCGCACGTATCAATTAATCATCAGGGCCGCACCCGCGGCCCTGATGCGATTATCGCACCTCACCGGCCTGCATGGTCTGCTGCAGCTGCTGACTGTCGGTTGTCACCGACAGTGTGCCATTTACCGTCGGACGCAGTGGCTGATCAGCGCGTAACGCACCGCTGAGTTGCAGCTGCATATTGCTGTCTCCCGTTAGCGGCAGCGCGGGCCATCCCCAGTTCTGCAATACGTTCACCGGCACCGCACGGCCGGTCAGCTGCAGCGTCAGCGGACGGGCGGATTGCTGGCCCACGCTGGCCGTTCCTTCGAGCAGTCCCTTGTTACTGAACGCGCTCAGCTCCGTTACCTGAATCTGCTCTGCGTCAGCACTCAGCGCAATGGATGGGTGACGCAGATCGGTACGGTTAAAGGTGGACTCCGCCGCGTTCAGGCTCAGCTTACCCGACCAGATCCCCCACTGATGCTGCTGCGCCAGTCGCAGATTCTCACCCGTGCCATCCAGTGATGTCAGCTGGAAAGGAAAGGCCGGATTGATATCGATAATCAGGTTCCGGTTCGACATGAAACGCGTCACCTCTACACTCTCCAGCCACGCGGGCAGGGTTGCCTGCCAGCGATCGCGCCAGTCCTGCGGCAGGGTATATTCCAGTCCGGCAACGGCCAGATTTTTCAGGGTCAGGCGTTTATCGCTGCGCGACCAGTCACCGTCAGCCCGAATCACACCGTTCGCCCAGCGTGAACTGAACTGCGTCAGTGCGATGCCCTGCGGAGAAAAATCCAGGTTAACGATAGGGTCGTTAAGCTCGAAACCCCCGTTGATAAAATTGCTGGCATTCAGCGCCAGTGAACCATCATTACTCTGCCAGTCGTCTCCCTGCCAGTTAACGTTTCTCAGCGTCAGGTCGAGGTCGGTTACCGCCCAGTCCGGTCCCTGCAGACGGGCATCGGTCAGATCGAGTCGCGTAATCGCGATGGAGGGAACCACCTGCAGGCTGTGCAGGAAGTCTTTCAGACTGCTGGCGGTCTGCAGACGGATATCGTTCAGTCGCAGCTGGTTGATTTTCCAGTTGCCCTGGGCATCCCGTTCACCGTTACCGGTCATGGAGCCGCGCGCCAGATCGGCACCGATGTTGTCAAAGCGCATCCGGCCCTGGGAAACACTTCCCTGAATCAGTACGTTCTCGCCCGCCACATTGTTCAGCGTCATGCTGCCGGCGCTCATCTGGAAGCGGGCATCGCTGCCCAGCATATCGCGGGCGGTCGGTTTCCACGGCAGAATGCCGCCATTCACCTGCTGAGCAAACAGCGGTAACGCGCTGCCGGGGCTGTCGAGACGCATGTTATTGAGTTGCAGGCGGTCAGCCTGAATCGGAAGCGCGCTGTCTGGCGTCAGATTAGCCAGATTCACTTCCCCGTCGCGCAGCTCAAGGCTGCTGAAATGCAGCGGATCGCTGAACTGAATCAGGGCCAGACCGAGATCGACCCGCTTTGCTACCAGCACCGCCGGCTGCCCATCGTGACCAAAGCTGAAATCATCCAGAATGATGTGAGAGGGCGAGGAGAAATTGTGTTCAATTTTACTCAGGGAGAGATGCCATTCGGTTTTGTCGCTCACCCACCGGCTAAACCAGCCTGCACCCCACTGTGTCTGCAGCAGCACATAGATCACCACCAGGGTGAAAAGCAGCAGTAACAGTATGGTGAGGAAAAACTTTCCAAGAAATTTCATCGCATCCTTCCCGCGTTCAATCCGGTGAGAGGTTGTTATGCCTGAATTACCGTTACAGCTCAACAGCCTGGATGTAAATACGAAGAAATAGCAGGCAGGCCGAAGCCTGCCCGTGGCCTTACTTCTCTGGCGGGAAAATCAGGTTGAGCAGGATAGCGGTAATACCGCCCGCGGCAATGCCCGAAGAGAGCAGGGTTTTCAGCCAGTCAGGGGCAAACTGCAGGATCAGTGGCTGCTGGGAAACACCCAGGCCCACGGCCAGCGACAGCGCGATAATCATGATGGCGCGGCGGTTGAGCGGCTCGCGTGACACGATGCGAACGCCCGACGCAGCAATGGTGCCGAACATCACAATGGTGGCACCGCCAAGCACCGGCTCAGGGATCAGCTGCACCAGACCACTGACCGCCGGGAACAGCCCCAGCACAATCAGCATCAGCGCCACCACAAAGCCCACGTAGCGGCTGGCCACGCCGGTTAACTGAATCACCCCGTTATTCTGACCGAAGCAGGAGTTAGGGAAGGTGTTAAACAGCGCAGAGACAAAGGAGTTCAGGCCATTCGCCAGCACGCCGCCCTTCAGGCGTTTCATATAGAGAGGGCCGCTCACCGGCTGCTCTGATACATCCGAGGTGGCCGTGATGTCGCCGATGGTCTCCAGTGAGGTCACCATAAACACCAGCATCAGGGGGATGAGCAGGTTCCAGTCGAAGCCCAGTCCGTAATAGAGCGGGCTGGGCACCCTGATCAGCGGCTGATCGGTCGGGAGACCTGAGGCAGGCAGCATGCCCATGGCCCAGGCCAGCAGATAGCCGACCGCCATCGCAATCACCAGGGAGGCGACACGCAGGTAAGGGTTTTTCTGCCGGTTAAGCAGCACGATCACCAGCAGCACCGCGCCGGCCAGCATCAGGTTTTTCGGCGCGCCAAAGGTGTGATCGTTAATCGCACCGAATCCCCCGCCGATAGAGGTGAGTCCCACCTGAATCAGCGACAGGCCGATAATCATGACCACGATACCGGACACCAGCGGGGTAATGATCCGGCGTGCCAGGTGCAGGACGCGGGACAGCACCATTTCAGTACAGGAGGCCACCATCAGCGTACCAAACAGGGCCGCCATCATGGTGGGAACATCCGCACCGCCGTTTTTCAGCGCCATCCCCCCCATGATTAAGGGGGTGACGAAGTTGAAGCTGGTTCCCTGAATCGACAGCAGGCCCGAACCGACCGGCCCCCAGGTTTTGATCTGCAGCAGTGATGCCACGCCCGAGGCAAACAGCGACATGCTGATAATGTGCCGGGTGTCTTCTGCGGGCAGGCCCAGAGCCTGACAGATCAGTATCGCGGGCGTGATGACGGCAACAAACATGGCCAGCAGATGCTGAGCGGCAGCAAACAGCGTCTGCGGAAGGGGAGGACGATCGTCGAGGCGGTAAATCAGTTCGCTTTGCAGGGCGGGGGGCTGGTCTGGCTGCGGATTGGTGGACATCTTCTGCTCTTCCCGAAAAAGTGTGTGGCGATTGTAATCATCCGCAGGCCAAAAGCAATCGTTTGCCCGTCTGAGGTGAAAAGTGGGTACGGGCAGGGGCGTGACTCAGACGTTGGTATAACGGGTATTTTCCGGCAGCCAGCGTTCAATCAGGGCGCTGGCCTGTTCGGGATAGTGCTGGTGGATGTGACGCGCCACACGCTGAACTTCGGGCACCATCGCCTGATCGCGCAGCAGGTCGGCCACTTTAAACTCGGCGTTACCGGTCTGGCGGGTGCCCAGCAGTTCACCTGGCCCGCGTATCTCCAGATCGAACTGGGCAATGACGAAGCCATCGTTGCTGTCTCGCAGCACCTGCAAACGCTTCTGCGCCGTCTTGCTGAGCGGCGCTTTGTAGAGCAGCACACAGTGTGAAGCCACCGCACCGCGACCGACCCGGCCCCGCAGCTGATGCAGCTGTGCCAGGCCTAACCGTTCCGGATTCTCAATAATCATCAGGCTGGCGTTAGGCACGTCTACCCCGACTTCAATCACGGTGGTCGCCACCAGCAGTTGCAGCTCGTTCGCTTTAAACGCCTGCATCACCGCCTGTTTCTCGGCGGGTTTCATCCGGCCATGCACCAGGCCAATGTTCAACCCAGGCAGCGCCGTTTTAAGGGCTTCCCAGCTCGCCTCTGCCGCCTGCGCCTCCAGTAATTCTGACTCTTCAATCAGGGTGCAGACCCAGTAGGCCTGACGCCCTTCGCGGCAGGCGTGTTCCACCCGTGCGACGAGCTCATCCCGTCGGGAGTCGGGAATGGCCACGGTGGTCACCGGTGTGCGTCCCGGCGGCAGCTCGTCGATGGTTGAGGTATCCAGATCGGCATAGGCGGTCATCGCCAGGGTGCGCGGAATGGGGGTGGCGGTCATGATCAGCTGATGCGGATGGAAACCCTGCTCCTCACCTTTTTCCCACAGCGCGAGGCGCTGGTGGACGCCGAACCGATGCTGTTCATCAATGATGACCAGCGCCAGTCCCTTAAACTGCACCTGTTCCTGAAACAGAGCATGGGTGCCGACGACCATCGCCACCTGACCGCTGGCGATCGCTTCCTGCTGCGCCTGACGCGCTTTGCCTTTCTGTTTTCCTGCCAGCCAGCCGACTTCAATTCCCAGCGGTGCAAACCACTGACGGAAGTTACTGGCGTGCTGTTCAGCCAGTAGTTCGGTCGGCGCCATCAGCGCCACCTGTTTACCGTGGGCGATCACGTTCAGCGCCGCGAGCGCAGCCACCAGCGTCTTGCCTGAGCCAACATCACCCTGCACCAGCCGCATCATCGGAAAGTCATTCGCCAGATCGTTTTCTATCTCCGCCACTACCCTTTTCTGCGCCTGGGTGGGCGAGAAGGGCAGCGCGGCCAGCAGCTGGTCACTCAGGTTATGGCGCGGCGGCATGGGCAACGCGTAATAGCGCTGCGCACCGGCGCGCACCGCCAGCATACTCAGATTGTGCGCCAGCAACTCTTCCAGAATCAGACGGCGCTGGGCCGGATGGCGGCCACTCTCCAGTTCGCTGAGCCGGAGGTCGGGCGGTGGACGATGCAGCGTGCGTAAGGCATCGGGCAGGCTGATCAGACCGCCGCTCAGCTCCTGCGGCAGCAGTTCGGCTATCGGGCAGCTCTCCAGCAGCGTCAGCGCCTGATCGGTCAGATTACGCAGCGTGGCCTGGCGGATACCTTCGGTGGTGGGATAAACCGGCGTTAAGGTCTCTTCCAGCGTTACACTGCTCTGTTCGCCCTGGATGCGATATTCAGGATGGATAATCTCAGCACCACGCTGGCCGCGCTTGATTTCACCATAGGCGGTAACGTGACGACCCGGCGACAGGTTGTTCTTCATACCGGCATTGAAATTGAAGAAGCGCATGGTCAGCACGCCGCTGCCATCGCTGATCTGGCAGACCATCATCCGGCGGCGACCAAAGGTGATATCCGTGTGCAGTACTTCGCCTTCAACAGTGGCCCAGATGCCAGGCAGCAGATCATTAATGGCATAGAGCTGAGTGCGGTCTTCGTAGCGCAGCGGGAGATGAAGCAGAAGATCCTGGATGGTGTGCAGGCCTATTCTGGCCAGCTTTGCTGCCTGGCTGGCACCGACGCCGGTCAGGGTACTGAGCGGGATGGCATCCAGCAGACGGCCTTTCATCGTTTTTTACCGGTCGATTGCATCGTCGCCCACCAGCTGGGATCGGCGTCGACTTCACCCTGAGCGTTGATGCGCGGATAGGGCAACCCTTTCTGTCTGGCGACGCGTGCCAGCACCGGGAATCCGCCTTCGAATAGCAGGCGCTGCTGTTCCTCTTCGTCCAGCAGGCTGTAGTCGCGCAGATAGAGCCCCGCATTCTGCCGCTGTCGCTGTGCTTCGTACAGGATCAGCGCGCAGGCGACCGAGACATTCAGCGACTGAACCATCCCCACCATCGGAATAACGATCTGCCGATCGGCCAGCGCCAGTGCTTCTTCGGTAATCCCGGTTTTTTCCTGTCCCATCAGGATGCAGGTCGGCAGGGTGTAATCGATCTCGCGGAAATCAACGGCATCCGCAGAGAGATGGGTCGCTAAAACCTGCATCTTCTGCTGTTTAAGCTGTTTTACGGCATCGCCGATGGTGGGATGGGTGACCACTTTCACCCAGCTGTTGCTGCCGGCAGAGGCAGAAGCCTGCGTGCGCATCCGCTGGCTGGGCCAGACCGCATGCACTTCGTGGATGCCCACGGCGTCGGCTGTGCGGATCACTGCGGAAACATTGTGCGGCTTATGCACCTGCTCCATACAGACCGTGAGATCGTGCTGGCGCAGTGCCAACATCGCCTGAATCCGGGCAAAACGTTGATCGTTCATGCACTAATTACGGTTACGGTGGACTTTAATCACATCCGGCATCACGCGGATTTTCCGCATGATGTTGGCCAGATGGACGCGGTCACGCGCGGTCAGGCGGATAAAGGCGCTGTAAACGCGGCCATCGCGCTCTTCGGTATTCAGGCTCTGAATATTCGAGCCGGCGGTATTAATCGCCGCCGTCAGGTTAGCCAGCGCGCCCTGATGGTTAAACATGTCGACCTTGATCTCCGCCACGAACTCCTGCTCAGTGACTTTGTCCCACTCGACCGGCATGAATTTTTCAGGCTCTTTCTGATAGCCGCGAATATTCCGGCAGGATTCGTGATGCACCACCAGCCCTTTTCCGGGGCTGACATGGGCCACAATCGGGTCACCAGGAATAGGGCGGCAGCATTTGGCGAAGGTAATCAATACGCCATCAGCGCCCTTGATCGGCAGCTTACCGCGTTTGCTGTTGCTGATCGTCTTGTTGTCAGCCTGCAGCAGGTTCTTCGCCACCACCACGCTCATCGCGTTGCCCAGACCGATCTCGGCCAGCAGATCGTCGAGCGAGGTCAGCTTCATGCGATCCAGCTCCTGGCGGATATTCTCAGCCGGGATTTCAGCCAGTTTACGGCTGCCGCCCAGCGCATGGCTGAGCAGGCGGCGACCCAGATTGACCGAGTCTTCGCGCTTAAGATTCTTCAGCAGCTGACGGATTTTGGCACGGGCTTTGGAGCTGACGACGAAGTTAAGCCAGGCGGCGTTAGGCCGGGCACCTGGGGCGGTAATGATCTCAATTGTCTGCCCGCTGGTCAGCGGCTGCGACAGCGGATAAGGCTGGCGATCGACGCGCGCGCCGACGCAGGCATGACCAATATCGGTGTGAACCGCATAGGCGAAGTCCACCGGTGTCGCGCCGGTGGGCAGTTCCACAATGCGGCCCTCAGGCGTAAAGACATAGATCTCATCAGGAAAGAGATCGGACTTCACGCTCTCAATAAATTCAAATGAGCTGCCCGCACTCTGTTGCAGCTCCAGCAGGCTTTGCAGCCAGCGCTGGGCGCGAATCTGTGCGGTGGTGCCACTTTCGCCCGCCTGTTTGTAGGCCCAGTGTGCAGCGACCCCCATCTCCGCCATCTGATCCATATCCTCGGTGCGAATCTGCACTTCAACTGGCACGCCGTGCGGGCCAATCATGGAGGTATGGAGCGACTGATAGCCGTTAGCTTTGGGAATGGCGATGTAATCTTTCACGCGACCCGGACGCGGCTTATAGAGGCTGTGCATCTGGCCCAGAACGCGATAGCAGGTATCCAGGTCTTTCACGATGACGCGAAAGGCGTAGATATCCATAATCGAGTGAAAACGCTGCTCTTTCAGCGTCATTTTGCGGTAGATCGAGTAAAGATGCTTTTCACGACCGCTGACGCGGCAGGGGATGCCCGCTTCCTGCAAACGGCCATCGATCTCAGAAAGAATCTTCTGGATCATCTCTTTACGGTTACCGCGCGCGGCTTTCACCACCTCTTTAATCACCCGATAGCGGTTCGGATAGAGGGCCTCAAAACCGAGCTCTTCCAGCTCCGTTTTCAGATGGTGAATACCCAGGCGGTGCGCCAGCGGACTGTAAATCTCTAACGTCTCCAGCGCGATGCGGCGACGTTTGTCCGGGCGTAATGACCCCAGGGTGCGCATATTGTGGGTGCGGTCAGCCAGCTTGATGAGAATGACGCGGATATCCTGCACCATCGCCATAATCATCTTGCGGAAGTTCTCTGCCTGCGCCTCTTTCTTGTCGCGGAATTTCAGCTTATCCAGCTTGGAAACGCCTTCGACCAGTTCCGCCACGCTTTTACCGAACAGCTGTTCCATGTCCTGGTAAGTGGCAGGCGTATCTTCGATGACGTCATGCAGCAGCGCGGCCATGAGGGTCTCATGGTCGAGCTTCATTTCCGCCAGAATACAGGCCACGGCAACCGGATGGGTGATATAAGGCTCACCGCTGGAGCGTGTCTGTCCCTCGTGGGCATCACGTGCGACAAGGTAGGCTTGCTGGAGGCGCTTGATCTGCTCCTCTGGCAAGTATTTTTCAATCAGTTGATTGAGGCTCTCAAACAGATACAAGGGCGACCTGCAGGTGGCTGTTAACGACGACCTTCAGCGATAGCGGTAACGGCCTGTAACTCAGCGGCTTCCTGCTCTTGCTGTTCCTGACGATCACGCACATCTAAAATCTGATTGGTGACCAGACCTTCTTCGATTTCGCGCAGAGCGATAACGGTAGGTTTGTCGTTCTCTTCCGGAACCAGCGGATCTTTACCGCCAACCTGCATCTGACGTGCACGACGTGCAGCGACCAACACCAGGTCAAAACGATTACCAACTTTTTCTACTGCGTCCTGAACGGTTACGCGTGCCATAGGTGTGCTACTCCACAGATGAAGAAATGACTGCGCATCATACTGAAACTGTATTCAGACTGCCAACAGTTTGCTGATTAAAGCATCGTGACGCGCCTTCTGACGTGCCATGCGCAGACGTTCTGCGCGAATGATGGTTTTCAGATCGGACAGCGCCAGATCGAAATCATCATTCACAATTAAATAGTCATATTCGGCGTAGTGGCTCATTTCCGCGACGGCCTGCGCCATGCGGCGCGTAATGACCTCTTCGCTGTCCTGGCCACGACCGCGCAGACGGCGATCGAGCTCTTCTTTCGACGGCGGCAAAACGAAGATGCTGCGTGCGCCGGGTATTTTCGCGCGAATCTGCTGCGCGCCCTGCCAGTCGATATCGAGAAAAACATCTACGCCGGTCGCCAGCACCTGCTCAATTGCCTGACGTGAGGTGCCGTAGTAATTGTCGAAAACTTTGGCGTGTTCGAGAAAAGCTTCTTCCTCAATCATCCGCTCAAATTCATGTTTTTCAACAAAGAAGTAGTGTTCGCCATGGGTTTCACCCGGACGCATACCGCGCGTCGTGTGCGAAACAGAGACCTGCGTGTCATACAACGGCTGGGTCTTTAACAGTGCCTGAATCAGGCTGGATTTACCTGCGCCGCTGGGAGCAGAAACAATATAGAGCGTGCCTTGAGCCATGGTTTTCTTGAATTGATTAAAAGCGGAGTCGATTTCCTGCACAGTATACACAGCTTCCGGTTGCCACGCAGCGTTTGCGCAGCGGCAATAACCAGTTTTTGCGCATTCTGACGCAATGACCTGTCGTGCCGCTGCAATAGCGGGCAGATGACGACAGCCTCTCTTCCATCATTGTACATCGTCGCTGGCTGGTGCTGATGGCCTGAGGTTGAATGCCACAAAACCTCAGGAGAGAGAAGATGAAAGGAGTTGGCTGGAGGCTGTTTGGGGTGGCGCTGGGGTTCGTCCTCTGTCCGGCGCACAGCGCCCTGTGTCCGGTCTGGACCCCCATCCGGGCGGAGAAAGAGATCGCTCGCCTGCAGCAGCAGCTGCAACACTGGGACGAGGCCTACTATCAGCAGGGGCAGAGCCCGGTGGCGGACAGCGATTACGATGCGCTGCAGCAGCGCCTGAATCACTGGCAGCACTGCTTCAGTCCTTCGCAGCCTGCTTATACACCGCAACTGCCGAACAAGGGAGAGCATCTGCATCCGGTTGCGCATACCGGCGTGAAAAAGCTGCGGGACAAGCTGGCTCTGGCCTACTGGATGCAGGGACGGCACGATCTCTGGGTACAGCCGAAAGTCGATGGCATTGCTGTTTCGCTGGTTTATCGCCAGGGCCGGCTGGTTTCCCTGTTGAGTCGCGGCGATGGCTTACGCGGTGAAGAGTGGCTGAGTAAAGCCGCTGAGATTCCGGCGATCCCACAGCATATCGACACCCGCCTTGACGAGGTGGTGCTGCAGGGTGAGCTCTTCCTGTCGATGACCGGTCATCAGCAGGCAACGGATGGCGGCAGGAATGCGCGCGCGCAGGTGGCGGGTGCCATGATGAGCAAAACGCGGGCTCCGCTGCGGAAGTCGCTCAATATCTTTATCTGGGCCTGGCCCGATGGTCCCGCCGCAATGACGGAACGCCTGCAGCAACTCAGCCGCTGGGGACTGGGTGTGGCGGAAAAATGGAGTCACCGGGTAAACGACGAAGAGGATGTCGCCGCCTGGCGAACGCGCTGGTTCCATGCTGCGCTGCCTTTTGTGACTGACGGTGTGGTGGTACATCAGGCCCGGCGACCTGCGGGTAAAAACTGGCTGCCGGGCGAGGGGAGCTGGGCCGTTGCCTGGAAATATGATCCTCCTGAAGTGAGCGCGGAAGTGCTCTCGGTCGATTTCCCCATCGGCCGGACCGGTAAAATCGCGGCGGTTCTCAATCTGCAGCCGGTTCAGCTGGATGATAAGACCGTCAGACGGGTCAGCGTCGGATCGCTGCGTCGCTGGCAGGAGATGGACATCGTTGCAGGCGATCTGATTACGCTGAGCCTGGCGGGCCAGGGTATTCCCCGGCTGGAGCGGGTGATCTGGCGCGTGGCAGAACGGCACTACCCTCAGCCTCCCGATGCGGCGCGCTACACGCCGCTGAGCTGTTTCACCTTCAGTGCCGCATGTCAGAAACAGCTGCTGGCAAAATTACGCTGGCTCAGCCAGAAAGCGGTGCTGAATATTCCGGGCGTAGAGCGCAGCACCTGGCTGCGCTTACTGGAAAGCGGCGCAATGACGCACCTCTTTGGCTGGCTGACGTTAACACCGGAACAGATCGCCGCCGCAACAGGCCTCTCTCCGGAACGGGCAAAGGCGATCTGGCACCGCTTTAATCTCACCCGCCAGCAGCCGCTTCGCCGCTGGGTGGCGGCGTCCGGCGTTTCACTGCCACGCAAGGCGCTGAACACGCTGCCCGACAGGCAGTGGGAAAGCTTAACGCAGCGGGATGTGATGGCCTGGCAGACCCTGCCGGGTGTGGGCGCAGCACTGGCCCGGCGCCTCGTTGCGCAGTTTCATGATGCCCGGCTGCAGGCCGTGATCGCGTTCCTGCAGCAGCAGAACATCCCCGCTTCCTCAATGCTCGGGATGGGGATAGTTGAAAATGGGCAAACCGAGACGGAAGCGCAGCGCCAGTAAGCGCGCAAAGAATCCGAACAGCAGAGTAATGATGATGACGGCTTCATGCGCCAGGGTTGTTTTCAGCAGCAGGATATACATCCAGCCCGAGGCGAAGGCGATACCGGCGTAGAGCTCTTTCTGAAACACCAGCGGAATGCGATTGCAGAACATGTCGCGCAATACGCCGCCGAAGACACCCGTAATCACCGCGCTGATGGCGGCAATAATCATGGCATGTCCGGAATCCAGCGCAACCTGTGCGCCAATGATGGAGAAGACCACCAGGCCCAGCGCATCCAGCACCAGAAACACTTTGCGCAGGTGTGTCATCAGGGGAGCCACGAATGTCGTCACCACCGCTGCTGCCGCAACGATCATGATGTATTCAGGGTGCTTTACCCATCCCAGCGGATAGTGACCGAGCAGAATATCGCGCACTGACCCGCCGCCTATGGCGGTCACCGAGGCGATAATAATGACGCCGAACAGATCCATTTTGCGGCGACCGGCCGCCAGCGCGCCGGTCATGGCTTCGGCGGTAATACCAATGATGTAGAGAACAGTCAGTAACATAGCAGGCTCCAGTGAGACGGCGACAAGGCTACGGCATTACCTTAGCGCCAGCGACTGAGATTTTCTGGCGAGCGGCGTCCGGGATGAGCGCAGTTTATACCAGCCAGCGATGGCGTCAGCATATAAAGGCTCTCTGACGAGCGGACTGAGCTGAACGCATGAGAAAATCTGAGATGAAGGCGCAGAGATCCGGGGCATGTTTCTGTCCGGATTGCGCTTACGCAGAACGGGGGACGTCGTGACCGCAAAGGCTTTTTCGCTACCCGGCGAAGATTCATCCGGACAGGAAGGAATAAGCAGAGGTGAGGATAGAGGAAATAACCGGTCAGAGGGAAAAGATATCCGGCGCAATAAAAAAGAAAGGCGTGCTGGTTAACAGCACGCCAACGCATCGTTTCGGATGCTCAGAGCCCACCTTACAGACTTATTATATTATTTGTTTCTTGCACGAATTTTAGCAAAGGCATTCAGGCTAAAACGATATTCTGGCTGGAACCATGAACGACCGTAGTAGCAGTAAATCAGCATGCGAATAGACGCCATCGCCAGATAACCCCAGATTGCACATAATACGGAAGGTGTCAGCCAGACGGTAAATAAGGTCACGCCCAGTCCGGCCAGTACTGACGATGTTTCCGCAAAGGCGATACGGGTGTACTGTTTTTCGCGCTGTAATATCGCACGATAATGCTGGCCCTGTGGAATAATAATAAAGACCACGGAGACCATCTGCAGCATTAATGCCAGCTCGGGCTGATCAAACAGGTTACTGAGCAGATGGCTGCCAGAAAAGAGCAGGCCAAATATTGCCACACCCACCAGGACATTCCCCCAGTAAAGGATGGACAGATCATTAATCGAGAGCATGCAGCGGCGGATCAGTGAGTTTGAGAAGCCCCGATCGGCCAGCGTATCGATAGCCAGCAGAGCAATCACGGCGATCGCCAGCAGGTTAAGTTCGTTTGCCTGCAGAATCTGCGCCAGCAACGAAAGCTGCAGAACGCCGATGCCAATAATTTTAATGGAAGAGAGCAGAGACCATTTTGCGCTATTAAGACTGCTTTCGCGTATTGCCATAATATACTCGTTAGAGTCCGGCGACTCTGTGAGAATGTTGTCTTTGTGCAACGGCAAGAGATGATTGCTGTGACACCGTTAATGAGTGCAATTCTTTCTGAGCGGAGTCCTGGAAAAATTTATCAGGCTTGCCCTGTTATTATGTGCTGCTTTAAATAATCCTGGAAAGTATCCCTGGTAAAGTCCCTGTTTCGTGTCATGGCGGAATTCCCTGCTATCACAAAGAATTCCGCCAGATCACGAATAAATCCTGTTGTTGTTTTATATTCTCCTGCCAGCATCCTTGCGGCAAACTCAACGCTTTCATTTAAAGATTCGCTGAGCGGTCCATGACTTTTTACTGCTTTATCATTATGGGTATTGCTGTGTGTGAAATGATTTATACATTGTTTTATTTAATTTAACACCATAAGAAAAGTCTGATAACGGGGCCGCAGAAATAAATGGTTTCACTTTGTGCATGATAAATATTAAATCCTCAGTGGTGGCATAATAAACGCCGATTAAGGATTAATGTGTGCAGGAAACAATCAAAACATGCAGGAGGTATTAAAAGCCCTGAAATCCCGGGGAATCCCTGCTTCTGACAGGGTTTTTCCAGGAATTTTCCTGGAAGGGAAGCTTAAGCAGGGTTGTTACTAATGGTGAAGGCGCGGTCACCAATCAGATAAGTGCTTTATGCTTTATCCGCGCAAATTTTTCTGTTTTTTTTCATTACCGGCCAGCCATAACTACAGAAAGAAATCGCGCTAAGTTATTGATTTACTGAGTCAGCAAATGATTGAGTTTTTCCAGATCGTTGCTAACCCATTCAATATCCTGCTTAAATTTCTCATCAGAGGTAAATGGCTGGCGATAGACCGTCACCATCACTTCGGCGCCCTGTTCATTCGCTATCACGCGCATAGGCACGTAGATCTCTCTGCCAGAGCCGCTATCAATCCAGTGATCCATCACACCAAACGGATTATGGGGCGAGAAACGGAGCTTCACATTTCCCTGCGGGCCTTTAGCACGCCAGCGATTGCCATCAGGTTCTAACGCGCTGTGCGTCAGGCCGGAAGCCCACTTAGGAAAAAATTCGGGCTTCCAGATGGTTTCATAGAGATCTAACCAGTGGCGCGGAATCGTCAGGCTCAGCGTGCGCGAGGAGAGCATATAACCTCCGGGGGAGAAGCAAAAAAGCATTAAAGCACGGCCACCGGTATGTTAAAACGTTGTAACGACAGAAGTGTGGTGCTGGCAGGGTTTCGTACAGGGCGCAGACAGCGTAAGGCGCTGTCTGCAACGGCTTCAGATAAAGTTACCACGCGCAGACACCGCCTGGTCTTCACTCTGGCCGGTGGCGTGACGCAGAACAAAGCCATCTGACTGGGCCATTACGGCGCAACTGTGATTGGGGAAAATGCGCAGCAGCGTGCCGACTTCAGGGCGATGATGCTGATAAAGCAGGAACCCATGTTCTTCCGATAGTTTTGTAACCTCATAGGTCTGACCTGCTTCATCCACGGCAATGCCAAAGCCGCTGGCATTGGTGCCGTGCGGCCCTTTATCCGAACTCAGCATTTTTGATCCTGCATCCACAATCACAAAGTGATCGTTCACCGCGACCACACGGGTAATCACGCTCATTGCCAGCTGATCGACGTGGCTTAAACCGAGACGGCAGGCGGTCAGGTCCAGCAGGGCATAATTGCCGGGCCGGATTTCCCTGGTGCCGGGCGCAATATCTGCCGCCAGCGCGGTCGGGGTTGAGCCGACAGAAACAGGGCAGTCGCCAAACCCGGCAGCCTGCAACTTTAACTGCAGTCGCTGCATCAGGGCCATTTCCTGTCGGGCAATCTCAGCGATGGCCGCGACATGACCGGCACCATAAGCGTGACCGGCATGCGACACCAGTCCGGCAAAACGTAACCCTTTGTCCCGCAACGCCTGCGCTATCTCCACAGCTGCATCGCTCTCAGGATTGACGCCAATCCGGTGTAAACCGACATCAACTTTAATCGCCACCGCCAGTTCGCATTGCGGTTGCTGCTGCCAGGCCGCAGCTATCGCCTCCACACCCTGCAGTCTGTCCGCAATCAGTGTGACTTTCGCCTGGTGCTGCACGGCGAGACGCAGTAATTCTGCCACGCTCTGTGGTTGCACCACCGGATAGGCTAACAGCAGATCGCGAATGCCACCCTGAATGAAGGTGATGCCTTCGCTGGGTTTAGAAACGGTGACGCCCTGTGCGCCGAGCGCAAGCTGCTGCTGAGCAATCCAGACGCTTTTATGCGTTTTGATATGAGGGCGAAGTGCAACGCCTGCCGCCTGTGCTTTTTGCTGCATCTGCTGCAGGTTCTGCTCCAGTCGCGCTGCATCCACTTCAATATAGGGGGTGAGGCGGTCATCAATCAGCGGACGCTGCCACTGCTGTTTATCGTTGATATCCATATGAAGGTCCGGCCTTGAGGTAATAAGGGTGTTTATGATTGCTGAATTAACGATCTGATACCAGTCTGCCCACTCGCCGCGTGAGGCCGGACAGCAGGTATGGCAGGAATGTGTTAAGCAAAGCCCGGCAGGCAAACGGAAGAAGGCGCGAAAGTCAGACTGCAGGAAGGAGAGGCTGAAAAAATAAAGCAGGCGCGTGGCCTGCTTTATCCGTTAACTCAGACGTAGAGCGATGCTTCACCCGGTGGCCGGGTTTTGAAGCGACGATGCAGCCAGAGATACTGCTCAGGCGCACGCAGGATCTGATTCTCAATGACTTTATTCATATAAGCCGCGGCCGCTGCCTCATCCGTATGCGGGTAATTTTCCAGCATCGGTTCAATGATCAGGTGGTAGCCATAATTATCGGGATTACGGATCAGCATAATCGGCACCATCGCTGGCTTCGCCAGACGCGACAGGACAAACGTCCCGTTGGTGGTGGCGGCTTTTTCTACCGCAAACAGTGGTGCAAAGGTGCTGCCTTTAGGGCCGTAATCCTGATCCGGTGCAAACCAGACTGATTCACCCTGTTTAAGCGCATGCACCATACCGCGCAGGTCGCGACGGTCGATCATCGCTTTGTTTGAGCGCATCCGACCCCGGGTCTGTACATACTCCATTGCCTGATTGTTATGCGGGCGATACATCGCCATCATCGGCTGGCAGAGACCGCTGATGCGACCGCCCAGTTCCAGCGACATAAAGTGCACGCCAATCAGCATCACACCACGCTTTTCGTTCTGCGCCGCATGAAGATTTGCCATCCCGGTGACATTAAACAGACGCCTTACGGCACGATCCGACCAGAACCAGGCTATACCGGTTTCTGCCAGTGCCATGCCCAGTGAGGCAAAATTGCCGGCGATCATCGCCTCTGTTTTTTCTTCACTGATGCCCGGAAAGCAGAGTTCAATATTCCGGCGAGTGATGCGCTCGCGACGCTGCAGGAAATGACGGGAGATCCTGCCTGCACCGGCACCCAGACGCATAAGAAGAGGGTAGGGAAGCTGGACGATGAGCCACAGCACACTAAGACCAAACCAGGTAAACCAATAACGCGGATGCAGCAGCGAGCTGCTAAATTTTCCGGTGTTTTTCATTAAAACCTTCATGAGATAAATGGATGCATCGCATAAAGAACACTTCCATAAAGTCTCCAGGCGCTACAGCTGTACTGATTTCGACCAGCACTTTATCAAAAAGTGCCTTCAAAGAAAGGGAAACTACTGACTCCACAGGATTGACCAGTTTCATGGAGCGAGCGCATTGAGGGTGTTCAGAAGAGGATTTTATGGAAAAGTCTCTTTAATTCAGTGCATTAGAAAATGTGGTTCTGAAAGGAAAAACGTGACAAATGACCGTTCAGGAACAGTCCGGAAATGATTATTTATCTATCTTTACGAAATCCCGCGGCACTTAAGCAGCACGATCCTTCTGTATGCCACTACATCTCAGCCCACCTTGTACAAAAAGTGAGTAAGCTGCCATCGCTGACGCTTACTCACTTTCCATCGAATAAAGGCTTACGTGACATTAAGAATCTGAACGTTGATTAATATTTAAATATCCTTAATTTTCAATTACTTAATTTGATTTTATATGGATAGTTAAAGTTTCACTCCTCAATTAACCCCTCCATTTTTTGCAGTGACTATCTGGTCATCTTAAGGCTCTAATGGTGGTCGTAAATCGTTCACCCTTGATGAGTTCACCAGAAGGTTTTCGATAGTAAGATTCACCATCAAAACGATAGTAAGTGTAGCCATCCTTAGTTTTAGTAATGTCCATGAGCCAGTTTGATTTGTCTATACAATTTTCTTTTGTCTTCATGTCATCGAAGCAAAACAAGTAATCAATATCATGATCTGGAAATAAGCCAGAGTTCTTAGGGGCAAGCTTTTGATACTTACCGTTAAAGTTCCAGATTGAAACATTGTAAGTTTCAGGCGAAGAGATGGTTTTAACACCATTGTTATCCCACCATTTTATTTTATTACTATCAGTGAAAGGGATGTTTTCAGCTAACAGTTCTCTGTTAACACCCGAGCCGTGAATAGCGATAATTTTAGGAGAGCTAAAAAACATTAAGTAAAAAAAAGAAAGTACGATTAATAAAAATATGGAGAATAAAATTTTTCTGGTTCTCATCGATTCCTCCGGCCACTAATTTCTAATACTGCTTTCATATTTGTAAAAAAGGGTTTGTAGGCTAATTTTTCCCATCGTTGAAGTACAAACCAGATACGAAATGCTCTTATATAATGAAACTTCATACTTGTGATATCAGTTTTGTCGAGACCAAAATGATCTTGTCCTGTAAAAGTTACTTTAGCTACATAACCACTATCAGTTATATCCAGTTGTGTGAGTTGTATATTCGTAGCATATATATCATGTATTGACATGCCTAAACCATTAAAGCTATCAGCCCATCTGTTGAATCTGGGAAGTCTTGATTTACTTATTCCCACAGTTAATGCATTTTTAGCATCATCAGATAAGCCATTTTTTGAATCATTGGCAAACTTATCCAGGATTGACTGGATAATTGAAAGAGGTGAAGATGAAGAGGATTTATCATTCAATATTAAACTCTCATATGCCCTATCCAGAAAGGGGCTGGAATAGCTTTTTCCATTGCCGTGATAAAGATGCTTTACGAGATTGTTGAATATTTGGTGCTGTCCAAGATAATATGCAGGCATAGAAACACGAAGAAACTCATTGAAAAGAAGTTCAGCCATTTCTGCTCTGGATTTTTGACGGGTATCCCGGAATGAGTTGAAGATTGATACTTCTTTTCCAGTCCAGGGATCAACCACTTCAGAAACATCATCCAGACCCAAATCGCCTCTGAGTTGCTTCTCAGTAAGATCACCACACTTCATATCATCAGTACTATAATCGTTAAACTTATGCTTTGTTTGATAGATCGTAGCAGGCAACGTTAATACTGACATGATAACCTCCTTGTGATATCAATATTTCGTACTCTATTTTAATATAATTAAAACTTTCAGAATCGATACATCTGTAAAAACTGAACCCTTGTTTATTACAGTTCAGTTCATAAAGCTACCACTCTAAAGATAGAACCGATCCCTGCAATGTTAAACGGCATAATTGAGAAAGTGAAGTGGTGTGTGTCTCACTTTTCATTTTGATTCGGTTTTTCCTGCTGAATTAACCGGAACTCAGGACCTATTTAAAAGCCCATTTAACATGGGCTTATGGATATTCATGGATGGGAGTGGAAATTATTCGATATTCTGAATCTGCTCACGCATCTGCTCGATCAGCACTTTCAGCTCAATGGCTGAAGCGGTGATATCGGCGTTAATCGATTTTGACGCCAGCGTGTTTGATTCGCGATTAAACTCCTGCATCATGAAATCGAGACGACGGCCCACGGCCTCTTTCTTTTTCAGGATGTTGTAAGTCTCTTTAACGTGCGCATCCAGACGATCCAGCTCTTCAGCGACGTCAACACGCTGCGCCATCATCACCAGCTCCTGCTCAAGGCGATTATTTTCCAGCTGGACTTCCGCATCTTCCAGCTTAGCGACGAGGCGCTCGCGCTGCCATTTGATCACTTCAGGCATCTGTGCGCGAACCTTACTGACTTCCTGTGAAACGCCTTCCAGACGCTGTTCAATCATCGCTTTCAGCGCGGTGCCTTCGCTTTCGCGAGCCGCAACGAAGTTATCCAGCGCATTGTCCAGCGCCTGCAATAACTGCGTGTTGATGGCATCCAGATCCTGCTCCTGGGCAGACATCACGCCAGGCCAGCGCAGAATATCCAGCGGATTAATCGCACCTTCATCGCTCTGCATTTTGACCCAGTTAGCGGCCTGAACCAGCTGTTTTGCCAGCGTTTCGTTCAGCATCAGCTCGCCCTGTGCGCTGGGATCGGCGTCATAACGCAGGTTGCACTCGATTTTCCCGCGCGTCAGACGCTGGCGAATGCGCTCGCGGATAACCGGCTCCAGCCCGCGAAACTGTTCCGGCAGGCGAATGTAGGTTTCCAGATAACGCTGGTTCACGGAACGCAGCTCCCAGGCGGCGCTGCCCCATTCGCCTTTGGCTTCGCTGCGGGCATAAGCGGTCATACTGCGGATCATAAGTGGCACTCTTTTACGGAAAGATGGGTGAAGTATAGCGAGGCGAGCCACGGCATAACAGGCATAAGCGTCTCACAGGGCAATAACGAACGCTTTACGCCTTCAGTGACAGCCACTTATGATGACCACTGACCCCCTGTGTGAGGATTACTGATCGATGTCTCGCGTGATTGCTCTTCCCGTTATGCTGGCGCTGCTGCTGTCAGGTTGCCAGACTCGCCATCCGGCACCCACTAAACCGCAACCGATCTGCGCGGGTGGCGACATGATGATGCAGACCACCTTGTGGTTTGGACTGAGCAAGCCCGATGGCGGTACGGTCAGCTCACTCGACTGGATGAACTTCGTGGACAATGAGGTCACGCCACGCTTCAAAGCGGGCCTGTCGGTCTATGACGCAAAAGGTCAGTGGCTGGGGGAAAACGGGAAGCTGGCAAGAGAGAACAGTAAAGCGCTGCTGCTGATACACGGCATCGATCCCACCATCAACCATGATATTGAGGCGCTACGCAGCCTCTATAAAAAACGCTTTCATCAGGAGTCGGTCATGCGGGTGGATGCGCCCGTCTGTGTCGGGTTCTAGGGGGAAGGGGCGGCAGAGCCACCGCCCCTGCATCATCAGATAAACAGACCGGCAAAAGCCGCAGAAAGGAGGCTGACCAGCGTAGAGCCGTAAACCAGCTTCCAGCCAAAGCGGGACACCACATTACCCTGCGTCTCGTTCAGGCCTTTTATTGCTCCCGCCACGATGCCGATTGAGGCGAAGTTAGCGAAGGAGACCAGGAAGACCGACAGAATCCCCAGTCCGCGTGCGCTCATACCTGCCGCTACCTTCTGCAGCTCGATCATCGCCACAAACTCATTTGCCACCAGCTTGGTTGCCATAATGCTGGCCGCCTGCAGGGCATCGGCTTTGGGAATGCCAATCAGCCAGGCCAGCGGATAGAACAGATAGCCGAGCAGCTGCTGGAAGCTGTACCCGAACAGCGCCGCGAACAGCGCGTTAACGGCGGCAATCAGGGCGATAAAGCCAATCAGCATGGCCAGGATGATCATGGCCACTTTGAAACCCGCCAGGATGTACTCGCCGAGCATCTCGAAGAAACTTTGCTCTTCATGCAGTTTTTCCAGGGCTATAGGCTGCTCATCCTGCTGTTTCATCGGGTTGATGATCGACAGGATAATAAAGGTGCTGAACATGTTAAGCAGCAGTGCGGCAACCACATACTTTGCTTCGATCATCGACATGTAGGCGCCGACAATCGACAGCGACACGGTAGACATTGCGGTCGCCGCCATGGTGTACATCCGGCGCGGCGGGATATCACCGAGGATCCCTTTGTAGGCGATAAAGTTTTCCGACTGACCGAGAATCAGCGTGCTGACGGCATTGAACGATTCCAGCTTACCCATGCCGTTAATTTTCGACAGCAGCGTCCCGAAAATACGGATCAGCAGCGGCAGGATACGCCAGTGCTGCAATATGCCGATCAGCGCGGAAATAAAGACAATCGGGCAGAGCACGCCGAGGAAAATAAAGGCCAGCCCCTGTTTGCTCATGCCGCCAAACACGAACTCCGTGCCCTGTGCAGCGAAGCCCAGCAATGTCTCAAAGAAGCCGGCGAACGAACTGACCAGCGCCAGCCCTCCGGCAGAGTGAAGGAAGAACCAACCCAGCGCGGCTTCCACCACAATCAGTTGAATAATAAAGCGCAGGCGAATCTGTTTACGGTCATGACTGACCAGCAGCGCAAGGGCGAAAATCACCACCAGCGCCAGCAGGAAATGAAGAATGGCGGCCATATGTCTTTTTAATCAGAGTGAAAGGAACGCGCATTTAGCCACAGCTGGCGCGGAATTTCATCTGGAGCCTGCGCCCGACCAGCGCAAGAGACAGCGGGCATGGAAGTCCGTATAATGCGCAGCCAATCATTAGCAAGCCGGAGATAACCCATGCGTCCAGCAGGCCGTCGCGCACAGCAGGTGCGTCCAGTCACATTGACCCGCAATTACACCAAACACGCAGAGGGTTCCGTTCTGGTGGAGTTCGGCGAAACGAAAGTGCTTTGCACTGCCTCCGTAGACGAAGGGGTTCCGCGTTTCCTTAAAGGGCAGGGCCAGGGCTGGATAACAGCTGAATATGGCATGCTGCCGCGTTCGACCCACAGCCGCATGGCGCGTGAGGCCGCAAAAGGCAAGCAGGGTGGTCGCACGCTGGAAATTCAGCGTCTGATTGCCCGCTCACTGCGCGCCGCCGTCGATCTGAAAGCGCTGGGAGAATTCACGATTACACTCGACTGTGACGTGATCCAGGCCGATGGCGGCACCCGCACCGCGTCCATCACCGGTGCCTGTGTGGCGCTGGCCGACGCGCTGAACAAACTGGTCGCCAGCGGCAAGCTGAAAGCCAATCCGATGAAAGGCATGGTCGCCGCTATTTCCGTAGGGATCGTGGCGGGCGAAGCGCTGTGCGATCTGGAGTATGTGGAAGATTCAGCCGCAGAAACCGACATGAACGTCGTGATGATGGAAGATGGCCGCATGATTGAGGTTCAGGGCACCGCCGAAGGCGAGCCGTTCAGCCATGAAGAGCTGCTGGCACTACTGGCGCTGGCACGCGGCGGAATTGAGGAGTTAATTCAGGCGCAGAAAGCGGCACTGAACAGTTGATGTAACAGGCGACCACAGAGTCGCCTTTTCTTTATTTGAGGAGTGAGAAATGAAAGCCTGGCAGCGTCAGTTTATTGAATTCGCCCTGAACAAACAGGTGCTGAAGTTCGGTGAGTTCACTTTAAAGTCCGGACGTAAAAGTCCCTATTTCTTTAACGCCGGTCTGTTTAACAGCGGACGGGATTTAGCGCTGCTGGGACGCTTCTACGCGCAGGCGCTGGTGGATGGCGCTGTCGATTTCGATCTGCTCTTTGGCCCGGCCTACAAAGGTATTCCGATTGCGACCACTACCGCGGTGGCGCTGGCGGATCATCATGACCGCGACGTGCCTTACTGCTTCAACCGCAAAGAAGCCAAAGATCACGGCGAAGGCGGCCTGCTGGTGGGCAGCCCGCTGCAGGGCAAAGTGATGCTGGTTGATGACGTGATCACCGCAGGTACGGCGATTCGTGAGTCGATGGATATCATTGGCGCGCACAACGCTACGCTGGCGGGCGTGCTGGTTTCGCTTGATCGTCAGGAGCGTGGCCGTGGTGACATGTCAGCCATTCAGGAAGTGGAACGTGATTATGGCTGTAAGGTGACGGCGATTATTACGCTGGCAGACCTGATTACGTGGCTGGAAGAGAAGCCGGAGATGGCCGATCACCTGGCTCAGGTGCGTGCCTATCAGCAGGCGTACGGGATTTAACCCGGGCGGGCGTAATGCCCGCCTTTGTTCAGACCAGCTGGGCCGCGATAAGTGGCCAGCGGCTATCGAAGTCTGCGGTAGGACTGAAGCGAAACTCCGAGCGGACATAGCGCGACAGTAAGCCTTCACAGAAGGCCAGCAGCTGACTCGCCAGCAGTGCTTCATCAGCCTGAAAGGTTTCACCCTCACGCATTTTACGCTCACGCATGACCTGTCGCAGCTGCACTTCAATCCGCTCAAACAGCTGGTTGATACGTCCCTGCAGCCGGTCCTGCTCAAACATCAGCGCATGACCGGTCAGAATGCGCGTCAGTCCCGGATTACGCTCACCAAAACCCAGAATCAATTGCACGATCAGACGCAGGCGCGTCATGGTCTCTTTTTCATCTTTGAGGATCAGATTGATGCGGGTAATGAGACTGTCTTCGATAAACTCGATCAGACTGTCGAACATCCGTGTTTTACTGGGAAAGTGACGATAGAGCGCCGCTTCGGATACGCCCACGTTGGCTGCCAGTTTGGCTGTGGTAATACGCTGACTGCCATCACCGGACTGCAGCATCTGCGCCAGCGCCTGCAAAATCTCTTCACGACGATTTCGCTTCACGACTTTTTTTTCTGCCATGACCTTAAAAACCCCTGAAATTCACCTGAAACAGGCAACACCTACGCATCTGCCACAAGAACGCGTCTCATGGCGATGAGGAAAAATAACGGGCGTAAGTGAAAGTCGGTAATACGGGTTACTGGCGGCCTGAGTGGCCGAAGCCGCCTTCGCCGCGCAGGCTGGCGTCAAACTCTTCTACCAGATTAAATTGCGCCTGCACTACCGGAACGAAGACCAGTTGCGCCATGCGGTCGCCAGGCTGCAGTGAGAAGCTTTCCTGACCGCGGTTCCAGACGGAAACCATCAGCTGCCCCTGATAGTCGGAGTCAATCAGACCGACCAGGTTGCCCAGCACGATGCCATGCTTATGGCCAAGGCCGGAGCGCGGCAGGATGACCGCAGCCAGATCGGGATCGGCAATATGAATCGCCAGACCGGTCGGAACCAGCGTCGTGGTGCCCGGTGCGATGTCGAGAACATCATCAATACAGGCGCGTAAATCTAACCCAGCGGAACCTGACGTGGCGTAGGTCGGCAGCGGAAATTCTTTGCCGACGCGCGCATCGAGGATTTTAACGTCTATTTTTTTCATCATAACGGCTGACAATCTCGTCTATTAATTGTTGGCCAAGGAGAGACTTATCGCTGAGCGGTAAGCGCTTTTCTCCATCCTGCCAAAAAAGGTGAAGAGCATTGGTGTCGCTATTAAACCCCTGTCCGGTTTGAGCGACGTTGTTAGCGCAGATCAGATCCAGATTCTTGCGCACCCGTTTTTGCCGGGCGTATTCTTCCACATTCTGTGTTTCAGCAGCAAATCCAACGACGAATGGCCGGTTTTCCTGAAGTGCGGCGACGCCGGCAACAATGTCGGGATTCTTTATCAGGTTCAGCGTGACGGTATCATCGCCGCCCTGTTTCTTGATTTTATCGGCCGCAATATCGGCTGCCCGGTAGTCTGCCACGGCTGCGCTTGCAATGAAAATATGTTGTTTATCTATCTCACCCATCACGGCGGCCTGCATCTCCAGCGCACTGGTGACATCTATGCGCCGTACGCCGGCAGGGGCAGACAACGTGACCGGACCGCTGACCAGCGTGACCGTTGCGCCGCGTCGGGCGGCGGCGGCGGCAATCGCAAACCCCATTTTTCCGGAGCTGTGGTTGGTGATGTAGCGCACCGGGTCCAGCGCCTCACGGGTCGGACCGGCGGTAATCATAATGTTGAGATGTTGCAGATCGTTGACGGGGGTGGCCCATGTGACCGCATGGTCCACAATCGCCAGCGGATCGAGCATCCGGCCGGGGCCGACATCGCCGCAGGCCTGGCTGCCGCTGTCCGGCCCCCAGATCAGCACGCCACGCGCCTGTAACTGCTCCAGGTTGTGCTGCGTCACCGCCGCGCGATACATCTGCTGATTCATGGCGGGTACCACAGCCACGGGCGAGGCGGTCGCTAACACGGCGGTGGTCACCAGATCGTTTGCCATACCGGCGGTAATACGGGCTATCAGATCAGCCGTCGCCGGTGCCAGTACAATCAGGTCGGCCCACTTTGCCAGCTCAATGTGACCCATCGCGGCTTCCGCCGCCGGGTCGAGCAGATCGTCAAACACCGGATAGCCGGAGACGGCCTGCAGGCTGAGCGGCGTAATAAACGCCTTCGCGCCCTGCGTCATCATGACGCGGACATCGGCACCGCGATCGCGCAGGCGGCGCACCAGCTCCGGAGTTTTATAAGCAGCAATGCCGCCGCTTACGCCAAGAAGAATTTTTTTGCCGGCTAATCCCATCATGATGTTGGCCTCACTAAGCTCTCTGCCGCACGGGGCGGCGAATGCACGGACTTTATCACAAAAGTGCGGATGCGCCTTTTCACGGACTGCGTTTGCGAGCCGCCCCGAAGATTGTGGCTGCGCTGATGGCACCCCGGGCATGGCTGGGTCATGCTGGGGTTGATCTCAGGGAGAGCAGACATGAAAAACAGTGGACCACGGGAAAAACTGCAGAAGCTGGGCGCGCATGCCCTCAGCGATACCGAACTGCTGGCCATTTTTCTCCGCACCGGCTCGCCGGGGCAGAACGTCATTGAGCTGGCCGGACAGATGCTGCAGGAGTTTGGCTCGCTTTATCAGCTGATGACATCGGGCAAGGCGGCTTTCAGTAACATAAAAGGCGTTGGTGATGCCAAACTGGCCCAGCTGCACGCGATTGCCGAACTGGCGAAGCGTTTCTTCGCCAGCAAGCTGGCGCGCGAAAGCGTGATGGAAAATCCCCAGATCACCCGCCAGTATCTGCAAAGTTTATTAGCCCATCAGGAGCGCGAGATCTTTATGGCCCTCTTTCTGGATAATCAGCACCGGGTGCTGCGGGCACAAAAAATGTTCTCGGGGTCGATTAACAGTGTGGAAGTGCACCCACGCGAGATCGTCCGGGAGGCGCTGAAGCTCAACGCCGCCGCGCTGATTCTGGCGCATAACCATCCGTCGGGCATGGCGGAACCGAGCCGGGCTGACCGCCAGGTGACCCATAAAGTCAGCGAAGCCTGTCAGCTTCTCGACATCCGCCTGCTCGATCATCTGGTGATAGGTCATGGCGAATATGTCTCCTTTGCTGAGCGGGGATGGCTCTGATAGCGGGAAAATTCGCGCCAGGTGGCGGCTTTTTGCCCGATCATTCGGGATCTTTATCTGTTCGGGACTTGAGCACTTGGGCTGAGCGGCGTATACTACGCCACCTTTGAGAATCTCGGGTTTGGCGGTTAGGCCAGCTTAGCGGGTTCCATGGAACTCGCCTGGCGGGCTGCAAGCCTGACGAGGCGGCCAAAACCTAATTTTTAAAGCTCGAGCTGATTTGATTTTTGGAGAATAGACATGTCACGAGTCTGCCAGGTAACTGGAAAGCGTCCGGTGACCGGTAACAACCGTTCCCACGCAATGAACGCGACGAAACGCCGTTTCCTTCCGAACCTGCACTCACACCGTTTTTGGGTTGAGAGCGAGAAGCGCTTCGTTACTCTGCGTGTATCTGTAAAAGGTATGCGTATTATTGATAAAAAGGGCATTGATACGGTGTTAGCCGACATGCGTGCCCGTGGTGAGAAGTACTAAGAGTACTAAGGAACTGAATCATGGCTAAAGGTATTCGTGAGAAGATCAAGCTGGTTTCCTCTGCTGGTACAGGTCACTTCTATACCACCACGAAGAACAAACGTACTAAACCAGAGAAACTGGAACTGAAAAAGTTCGATCCGGTTGTACGTCAGCATGTGATCTACAAAGAAGCTAAAATTAAGTAATTTTAGTGTTCTGCTAAAAACCCGGCTCCGGCCGGGTTTTTTGTTTGTGTAAAACGCTGAGGAGAGGGTATGCCAGAGTTGCCAGAGGTTGAAACCAGCCGCCGCGGTATTGAGCCGCATTTGGTGGGTGAAACCATCCTTCACGCCGTGGTGCGTAATTCCCGTCTGCGCTGGCCTGTTTCACAGGAGATCCATGCGCTGAGCGATCAGCCGGTGCTCAGCGTGCAGCGCCGGGCGAAATATCTGCTGCTGGAGCTGCCGCATGGCTGGATCATTATCCACCTGGGCATGTCCGGCAGCCTGCGCGTGCTGCCGGAAGAGCGGCCTGCGGAGAAGCATGACCATGTTGATTTGGTGATGAGCAACGGCAAAGTGCTGCGTTACACCGATCCGCGGCGTTTTGGTGCCTGGCTCTGGAGCAGCGAACTGGCAGGCAGCAGCGTGCTGGCGCATCTGGGACCGGAGCCACTGAGCGACCAGTTTGACGCGGCTTACCTGTTTGAGAAGTCACGCGGCAAGCGAACGGTGATTAAGCAGTGGCTGATGGATAATAAAGTCGTGGTGGGGGTGGGCAACATCTACGCCAGCGAGTCACTCTTTACCGCCGGGATCCTGCCCGATCGTGCCGCCGCCAGTCTGTCGCAGGCGGAAGCAGAGCTGCTGGTCAACACCATCAAGGCGGTGCTGTTACGTTCCATTGAGCAGGGCGGAACCACGCTGCGGGACTTCTTACAGAGCGACGGTAAACCGGGCTATTTTGCGCAGCAGCTGCAGGTCTATGGCCGGGCAGGTGAGCCCTGCCGGGCCTGCGGGACACCCATTATCAGCGGCAGGCATGGGCAGCGCAGCACCTACTGGTGCCCCCGCTGCCAGCACTAAGCCAGCTTAGCCAGCAATGCCTGATGGACGGGCGCGGACAGGAAGGCGGAGACATCACCGCCGTGACGCGCCACCTCTTTGACCAGCGAAGAGGAGATAAACGAGAAGCCCTCAGACGGCATCAGGAAAACGCTCTCCAGCGTCGGCAGCAGGTGACGATTCATCTGCGCCAGCTGCATTTCATACTCAAAGTCTGACACCGCACGCAATCCGCGAACCAGCACATTCGCCTGCTGGTCTCGCGCAAAATTGGCCATCAGGTCGCTGAATCCCACCACCTTAACGTTGGGCAGATGGGCCACCATTTCACTCGCCAGCGCCACGCGCTCCTCCAGACTGAACAGCGGCTTTTTGCTGGGGCTGGCGGCAACGGCCAGAATAACCTGATCAAACATCTGTGCGGCCCGCGTCACGATGTCGAGATGCCCAAGCGTGACAGGATCAAATGTTCCGGGATAGATGGCTTTCGTGCTCATACCTGCCCTTTTTTCGCAGCCTGATTCAGCGCCCAGAGGGCGGCATATTTGTTAAAGGTATATTGTGCGTTGACCACCGCCAGTATCCAGCCCTGCTTTCCGTCGAGAAAACCGGCGCGCAGCAGCAGCGTTTTCACAAACGCGCCCAGCGTATGACTGAACAGCGAGAACAGACCGCAACGCTTACCACGCTGGTGGCGCTCCGTGGCCCAGGCTTCGGCATAGGCCAGTTGCTTACGCTGAAAAGCGATCAGATCGCGGCAGGTCAGATGCTGTAAATCGCCGGGTAACGCCACCACCGGTGCCCCGTCACGCTGCAGCGATTCATGCACCAGATTATCATTGTAGCGGAAGGTGCGCGGATAGAGCCGCATCACGCGGTCAGGGTACCAGCCGCTGTGGCGCATAAAGCGCCCCAGAAACAGATTGCTGCGGCCCAGGCTGTAAATCGTGCGGCCCGGCGGCGCGATAAGCACCTGCTCAATCGCCGTGCGCAGTTCCGGTGTGACGCGCTCATCGGCATCGATCATCAGAATCATATCGCCGGTGGCATAGTGCTGCGCGCGCTGGCGCTGGATGCCATACCCCTGCCAGTCATCGCTGTGGTAGACCTTCGCGCCAGCCTGCGTGGCAATATCGGCACTGTTATCGTGACTGCCTGAATCCAGCACGATAATCTCATCCGCCCAGCTGACTGAAGCCAGACAGTCTGGCAGCAGTTCCGCTTCATTTTTGGCGATCATAACGACTGAAAGACGCTGGCGTGCTGACATCAGTGAGCCCGTGGAGGTAAATGCGGTTCAAGTAACTGGAGCAGACGCTGTAACGCACCCTGGTTCTGGTGCAGCACGTCCACGGCATGACGGCCGTAATAACGACGATAGTCATCATCCTGCAACAGGTTGGTGACCTCTTTTTCCAGCGAGAACACGTCGGTGACAGTAATCAGTCCCTGGCCTTCCTGCAATTTGCCGCAGATATCTTTAAAGTTCCAGATATGTGGCCCCATCAGAACCGGAATCGCGTGCGCTGCAGGCTCCAGCGGATTGTGTCCGCCGCGCTCCACCAGGCTGCCGCCGACAAACGCCAGATCGGCAATGCCATAAAGCAGCATCAGTTCGCCCATCGAGTCGCCGATGACCACCTGGGTGGAGCCCGAGGGGATCTCGCCGCTGCTGCGCAGAATAAAGCTAAAGCCGCGCGACTGGGTCAGTTCACGCGCATCGTTAAAGCGCTCAGGATGACGCGGAACCAGAATCAGCAGCAGATCAGGGAACGTCTGCAGCAGGCGGCGGTGGGCATCCAGCACAATGGCCTCTTCGCCTTCGTGAGTGCTGGTGGCAATCCAGACCGGACGGCGTGGCGCCCACTGGCGACGCAGCGTGACGGCTCTGGCGGCCAGCTCTGGCGTGACAGAAATATCAAACTTCAGGCTGCCGGTGATCGCCAGCTGAGAGCGTTTCAGGCCAAGCTCCAGGAAGCGGTCGCCATCTTCACTGTTCTGTGCTGCTATCAGCGTGATGCTCTGCAACAGCCTGCGCATGAATTTACCCAGCTTGCGATAGCCTTTGGCGGATCGGGCTGAGAGACGCGCGTTGGCGATCACCAGCGGAATGTTACGCTGATGCAGAATGCGGATGATGTTCGGCCACAGCTCGGTTTCCATGATGATCACCAGCCGGGGGTTGACCGTGTCCAGAAAACGATTAATCGATCCGGGCAGATCGTAAGGCAGATAGACGTGGTGCACATCTTTGCCAAAGGCTGACTGTGCACGCTCAGAGCCGGTTGGCGTCATGGTCGTGACGGTAATCGGCAGGGTCGGGTAACGATGACGCAGCGCGCGCACCAGCGGCACCGCGGCCAGGGTTTCCCCCACGGAAACCGAATGCAGCACAATGCCGTCGGGCTTCACTTTGCCAACGCAATAGCCATAGCGCTCCGCCCAGCGTTTGCGATACGCCGGTGCTTTACGACCGCGCAGCCACAGGCGCAGCCAAATCAGTGGCTGAATAAAGTAGAGCAATGCGGTGTAAATGGTCGTCATAGTTACCGTTACAGCAGGTTCGCGTCTAAAAACAGGTTAAAATCAGATGGCGGCATGTTATCAGAAACCCCGCATGCACTCATCCCGGATTGTCAGTTGGTACTCAATACCTGTTGATAAAGCGAAGTCAGCGCCTGTGCCAGCCGTTGCGGGCCATAGGGTTCAACTTTACGCCGGGCCGCATCACCCATGCGTGAATCTTCCGTCAGCGGCGGAATGGCGCAAACGGCCTGATTTAATCCGTTGATATCCAGCGCATCACAGACGAAGCCCTCCTTACCGGCGGTAATAAACTCAGCACCCCCGCAGCCGGTGCTGGTAATAACCGGCAGGCCGCAGGCCATCGCCTCCAGCACCACGTTAGGAAAAGGATCGTAGAGCGTGGGCAGCAGCAGGCCGTCCGCCGCGTGATAAAACGGCTGCACATCCTGCTGTACGCCAACAAAGCGCAGGCGATCCAGGCAGTTCAGCTGGTTAGCCAGCTGCTGATAACGCTGCAGCTGTTTATCCTGACCCACCACAATCAGGTAACGGTCACTGGCGGCCAGCGCCTGAATCGCTGCTTTCAGCCCTTTGCGCTCAAAGCCGGAACCGACGTAAATCAGTACGGTGGCCGCATCCGGCAGCCCCAGCTGCTGGCGGGTCGCATGGCGGGTCGCTTCCGTGGCGGGCTGAAAACGACGGGCATCGATAGCGTTATGGATGACGTGGATTTTTCCGGCGTCGAGTGAGAAACAGCGCAGGATATCGCGCTTAACCATCTCAGAATTGCAGATCACCGCTTTCAGCGTCGGCGAATCAAACATCTCCGCTTCCGCCTGCAGAACGTAGCGATGATAGGGACTGAGGGTTGCGCTCAGTCGTTGCCACGGTGAGACGATGCGGGCGCGCTGCTCCAGCCAGACGCGATGCACGCCATCACCCGCGCGAAAGATGTCACAGCCAGCGATGCGTTCATGACTCTGCACAATATCGAATTTTTCACGCTCCCAGCAGGCGCGTGCGGCACGGGCAAAGCCGCGCTCGCGGGAAACCCTGCCCAGCTTTGCAGGATTACAGATATGGAGATGCCAGTCCGGATTGGGTGTGCCCTGCCAGCTGCGGGTAATGATGTTGAGATCGAGCTGTTCGCTGCCCAGGGCTTCCAGCGCACGGGAGATAAAACGCTCAGCACCGCCATCCGGCCGGTATTTCTGCCGGACAATCGCCAGCCTTAACTTACTCATTCAGGAAGCTCCTCGCCGCCGCGACCACATCCTTCACCGGAATGGCTGACAGATAACGCTGATCCGTTCGGGTGTCGATAGAATCGGGTGAGGGCAGTGGACCATAATCCCCCGCCCAGATGACATGGTTGTTGTTCCCCCATGGCCGCCAGTGCTGCAGCTTGGTCGGGCCAAACAGGGCGATACAGGGCGTTTCCAGCGCCGCCGCCATGTGCATCGGCGCGGAATCGACCCCGATAAACAGCGTGGCGTGATCGATAAGCGCCGCCAGCTGCGGCAGCGTAAACTGACCCGCCAGCGACACGACATCCGGCGAGGCGCACAGCGCGCGGATGCGGTTGATCATCGCCAGCTCCTGTTTGTCCGGCCCGGCGGTCAGCACCACCTTCCGTCCAGCCCGTGCCAGCTCATCGACCGTGGCGGCCACGCTCTCCTCTTCCCAGCATTTAAAGCCCCAGCGTGAGGTAGGCTGAACCACGATATAGGGGGTAGTCACCTGATGTTCTGACAGGCGGGTCAGCACGATCTGCTGGTCAGCGTCACTGTAGTGCATCGAAACGCGCGCATTGTCGCTGCTGATACCGAGCGGGGCCAGCGCAGACATGTTCTGCTCAACGGTATGCAGTCTGCTGTGGTTATGCGTCGGGACCAGCCGGTTGTGACACCAGCGCCACAGGACGTTATCGCGTTTTTTAAAGGCGAAACCAATGCGCAGCGGCGCAGCGGAGAGCCGGGTGATCAGCGCCGCACGCCACTGGTCTGCCAGATTAATCACCAGGTCATAATGGGCGTCACGGACGGCACGGATTAATGCCCGTTCATGGCCCAGCTTGCGCCAGGTGCCCTCCTGCTTCCATTTCCGGTCGATGACGTGCAGATGGCGGATAGCCGGATGCGCTTCCAGCATCGGGCGTGTCTCCTGATAGAGCAACACGTCGATACTGGCCTGCGGATAACGCGCATGCAGCGCATTGATGGCGGGCGTGGTGAGCAGCATGTCGCCATGATGGCGCAGCTTAATCAGTAAAATACGTTTTGGAGAGATGTTTGCTGGAGTCAGGCTGGCCATAAACAAAGGTTCTCAGATTTCAGTGAACCGATTGTAGGGCAAACGCTTTTTAGGATAAAGCCAGCCTCAGGGGTTATTTATCGCGCCAGCGATAGAGCCGTCCCAGCCACAGCAGCAACTGATACCACTGCTTAATGCCGCGGGCGTTGCGTAACATGCGCCGGTGTGTCCGGGTCGCGAACAGATCGGCGATGATCGCCTGGCGTGCGCGAGCATCAGGCTCACGTCTCACGCTATGGCAGACACTGAGCGCTTCATGCGTCACCTGAGCGTGAAACGACGGGTAGATCCGCACGCGGTCACGATAGCGGATATTAATCTCTTCCAGCAGCCGCGCAATCTTCAGGTAGTGGCGCTGATATTCGACGTTGCGCTCGCCGGTGCGTTTGCGGTTACTGATCGACGCGTCATGCATATAGTAGCGGTAGAGCACCGCATCGGTGTAACGCACGCGTTTTGCCAGCAGCATAAACTCGGTGGTCCAGGGAATATCCTGATGATGCAGGCCCGGCTCGAACTGCAACTGGTGCTGCTCGATTAGCGACCGGCGGTAGATGCCCAGCCAGACCACATGCATATAGCGGCGGGTTTTCAGCGCGGTATTGAGCCAGTCAGCGCCGCTCAGCACCGGCGTGCTGCGCAGGCGATCCAGTGGTATCAGGGGTTTTACCCGCTGGCTGTGTTTGAAAAACCATTCGGCGTTGCACTGTGCCGCATCCAGATTGTCCGTTTCCGCCAGCGTCACCAGCGTCTGGTACATTCCGGGCTGCATGGTGTCATCCGCATCCGGAAAGGTGACATATTTGCCGCGCGCTATCGCCAGCCCGGCGTTACGGGCACGCGACACGCCGCCATTTTCCTGATGAATCACGCGAATGTGGGAGTGATGTTCTGCATAGTGGTCAGCGCGCTCGCCTGAGCCGTCAGTAGAACCATCATCGACGATGATGATCTCCAGCGAGGTCAGCGTCTGCGCCAGCAGTGCCTGCATGAACTCATCAAACATGCTGCCCGCATTGTACATCGGGGTAATGATACTCAGCAGAGGAGAAGTACTCATGACAATATCTGCACCAGCATTCTGTTCACTGTCAAAGGGCGTTGCCTCGTCATAAATCATTTCCAAATCAGCAGAATGGCATACATTAATCCACGATTATAAAACGGTGTCGCCTCCCTGCTTCACGAAAAACCACGCGCGCGCGTAATAATGCACTATCTGCCTCTTTTTTACGCAACGTGGCCGCGCCGGTAAACAGCATAGTGTGCCTGGGGTTTATCAGCAGCATTTTCAAAAGGATCTGGCAGACAGCGGTGGGGTCAGAGGGAAAAGATGGCGCGGCAGTCACCGCGCCCGGAGCGGTTTGACAGGTGGAGAGCGCTGACTAAAAAAATTTGAGCCTGACGTAATGCATCATCCAGCTTACGCTTTCTGCATACTGCTTCTGATGCCACTTGATGCGGGCAAAGCGCTTCATCTCTTTATAATGTCTGGGTAAATCAAGCGGCTGAGAAGCCCAGGGCGAGCGCTGGTAATAGCTGTAGTAGAGCAGGGACAGGTCGCTGCCGGCCCAGGCATGCCAGGGCTTACACTTACCGGTGTAGTGAATCATCACGGTGTCAGCGGGCACGCGGGAGTGGTCCCAGACCTTGTTCGCGATGATGTCGTAGATGTGGTTGTAGCGATCCGGCAGGATCAGCACCTCATCCTCCAGCACAATATTCAGCGCATCCTGGTCGGGAAAACCGAAGGCTGCGCCCCGGGTTACCAGAACCTCAGTGATCCGCGCGGTAGTCTGTCTGGCGAGCCAGCGTGGAATATTGATCAGCATAAAGCCGGAGTTGAAATAGTCATGGCGCTGCAGCCCGAGTCGCGCGCACTGGTTATGACGCGCACGCGGGGTGTCGTTGCAGGCTGCCAGCGTATAGTCCGTGATATCCAGCGTGAACAGGGGGGAGTAATCGCCGACGACCAGCGTGTCCGCATCGATGTAGATTACCCGATCGCTGTAGCGCGCCACCGTTTCAGGGATCAGAAAGCGGTAATGGATACTTTTGGGATAGCGCCCGACCGCCGGCAACTGATCGACCCAGGCACTGTTAAAAATATGCAGGGTGATGGCCAGACGATAGCCCGACGCCATTGAGCGCAGCTTTTCCACATCCTCTTCCTGCAGCGAGTCAGAGAAAATATGGGCGTGGAAAGCGGTGTCGGGATGATGGCTGAGAAGTGAAAACAACGTAATACCCAGACCACGCGCGTAAGCGTGGTTGATGCCAAACGCAACGTGAACCGGATTATCATCCGCATCCGCAAGCGTGTTGACCAGCAGCTGACTTTGCTGAACGGCATCAGCAAGAGGGGTAATTGCCATTACGCTTCACTATTCCAGATTATGAGTAATAAACGTTTGTATTCTAGTCAGTTTGTCGGCATCCAGCCCGAATAATTTTTCAGCAGGCTGATCAAACTTAAATCGCGTGGCAAAAACAAAGGTCGATGCGGCGATATTGTCTGGTCCGATAAACAGGACATTATTAACCGGGCGCTGTTCCCTGATCTCACAGGGGCCATAGAGCATAATGACCGGTATCTGTCGGGCGTCAGCAATATAAGCATTACCGGAATCTGATGAAATATAAAAATCCATCTGCGAGATGGCCCATGGCACCTCTTCCAGCTTCAGCGCGCCAATCAGGCTGACAATATTCTCCTGCGGGCCGGTCAGACTCAGTAATTCATCCAGCCACGGCTGCTCGGCTGGTGGACCAAAGACATAAAAGGTACAGGGCAGCTCAGCCAGCGACGCCATCAGCTGCTGCCAGATGGCGGCAGGAATGGTTTTGGCCCGATTCCCGGCAGAAATGCTGATGCCGATTTTAATCCCGCTGCGCGGATGCAGCAGCGCGGCGGGAGGCGCAGGCGGCTGCCAGAGCGGTGACGTGGCGTGCTTGGGAAAATCGGTGTAACGATAGTCCCGATTAATCAGCTTCAGATAGCTGTCGAGCGTCAAATCCGTTTTCGCGTGGTCGACGATGCCACTGGCGCTGCGATAGAAGATCGCATGATAGGATTTACGCACATAGGTGCGCAGAAACTGTTTGTTCGGTGCGTTGCACAGCGCCGCGAAAAAGAGATTAACGCTGTTGGGCTGAACCAGATAAACATGGTCATAACGGTTCATCAGCGTGAACGCGAGTCTGAGTTTGGCAAAAAAGCTGCGCTTCGCCTCTTCAATCAGAAAATAGCGGCTGACCGTGTCATCGTGACGCGCCAGCGGCTCTACCGATTTGCTGATCAGCAGTTCAGACTGACCCAGGGCGCGCAGCATCGGGGTGATGTTAATAAAATCCCCGATCTTCGCCGTCTGAATCACCAGACTGCGGCCGGTGGGCCGGTAAAAGAGCCGCATCAGGGTGCGGAAAGGCAGCAGCAGCAGATAGATCAGCACATAGTTCATGGCGCATTTTTCCCGATAACGGCCTGCAGTTTCTCTGCCACGGCGTCAGCCGTCAGCTCCGCCAGATTGTGATTCGGGGCGCTCAGCGCCTGTTGGTTCTGCCCGTAGCCGCCAATCAGACCCGGATCGGTCGGGCCATACAGCGTGAGATTAGGACGATCCAGTGCGGCGGTCAGATGGCTTAATCCGGTATCCACAGAGACCACCGCGCGTGCACCTGCCAGCTGTCGCGCGATCGCTTCCAGCGTCAGCTTAGGCAGCACCTCGACATGCTCAAAACCTTCAGCCAGGCGCAGCGCACGCTGATGCTCATGTTCGGCACCCCAGGGCAGCTTCACCCGCAATCCGCTGGGCTGCATCTGCTCAATCAGCTGTCGCCAGTGGGATTCCGGCCAGTGCTTGTTGTCACGCGTTGTGGCATGCAGAAAGACCAGATAGTGATGCGCATCTGCGGGCAGATGATGCAGGAAATGCCCGGCAATCGCGTAGTCACCCTGGGTTTGCAGCTTTTCATAGCCCAGGCTTTTGGCGAACAGCTCGCGCGTCCGCTCAACGGCGTGCTGGCGTTTGCTGATCTCATGGCGGACGTCATACCACCAGCTGGCAAAAGGTTCACGCGCGCTGCGGCTATCCTGCCCGTGCTTTACCCCTTTGGATAAACGGGTCACCAGCGCGGCGCTTTTGATCAGCCCCTGGGCATCAATCACGATATCGTACTCGCGCGACTGTAACGCGCGCTTAAACTGCACGCGCTCTTCACGCTGCTGACTGCCAAACCAGTGTTTGCGCCAGCGGCGAATCGCGACCGGTAACACCTGATCCACAGCAGGGTGCCAGCCAGGGATCTGGGCGAAATTCTCTTCCACTACCCAGTCAAAACGGATGCCGGGAATGGCATGCATCGCATCGGTCAGAGCCGGCAGCGAATGCAGCACATCCCCCATTGAGGACGTTTTAACAATCAGGACGTGCATGGCACCTCCTGCGGCGCAAGGAGCTCATTCAGCGTCTGAAGAACGCGCTCAGGCTGAATATCAATCAGGCTCTGGTGATATCCCTGTTCGGCATCGCCCTTACGCACTTTGTGATAGCCGGTAATCAGGCGAATAATGCGCGCCTGGCGGGCCAGCGGTGGCGTAAAGTCAGGGCTACTGGGTCCATAGAGTGCCACCAGCGGACGATCCAGCGCGGCGGCGATGTGCATCAGGCCGGAGTCGTTACTGACCACGGCGCGGCATTGCGCCAGCAGGATGACCGCCTGCTCCAGCTGGGTTTCACCGGCCAGATTGCGGCAGTGGCTGCGACTCTCTTCCGGCAGTGCCGCGATGATCTCTTCACCGGTCGGGCGATCTTTGGCGGAGCCAAACAGCAGGATCTGAAAGCCTTCAGCGATCAGCTGACGGGCCAGGGCGGCGTAGTGGTAGTGGGGCCAGCGTTTGGCCGGGCCAAATTCCGCGCCCGGACAAAAACCGATGATTGGACGCGTTGCGGTGAGCTGAAACTGTGCGGCCGTTTCCAGCATCTCCTGCTCTTCAACCTGCAACTTGGGCCACAGGAGCGGCTGCGGTAGCTGCGCCGCCGAGGCGACAGGCGTGTCGTAGCCCAGCGCTACGTAGCGCTCAACCATCAGCGGGAACGCGGCTTTATCCAGCACCCGCAGATCGTTCAGCAGGCCATAGCGCATCTCCCCGCGCCAGCCGACGCGGCGTGGGATGCCGGCAAAGAAGGGAACCAGCGCCGACTTAAAGGAGTTAGGCAGCACGTAGGCCCGGTCATAATGGCTGTCGCGCAGTGCCTTGCCCAGCCGGCGACGCTCGCCGAGTTCCAGCGCGCCATGGCCCAGGGGCATGGCCAGCGCCTGGCTGACCTCCGGCATGCGTGACAGCAGGGGACGACACCATGCCGGTGCCATCACGTCTATCACCGCATCGGGATGTTCGGCCTTGAGGGTGCGATAGAGACTTTGCGACATCATCATATCGCCGACCCACGACGGGCCGATTACCAGAATTTTCATCGCCGGAGCAGCTTCCTTTATGCGTTGCGATTCAGCCAGACCATATAGTCAGCGACGCCCTGCGCCACCGTTTTAAACGGCTTGTCATAGCCCGCGGCACGCAGCTTCGTGAGATCGGCCTGGGTGTAAGCCTGATAACGGCCTTTGAGTTTTTCCGGGAACGGGATGTACTCAATCTGCCCTTTCTGATGAAACTTCAGCACGGCGTCGGCCACTTCCTGGAACGATTCGGCGCGGCCTGTGCCACAGTTGTAGATCCCGGAGACGCCGTTTTCCCAGCACCACAGGTTTACGGCTGCCACATCATCAACGTGGATGAAATCGCGTTTGAAGCCGTCACTGCCTTCAAACAGTTTTGGATTTTCATCGTTGCTGATCTGGGTGTTCAGATGAAACGCCACGCTTGCCATGCTGCCTTTGTGGCCTTCACGCGGCCCATAGACGTTGAAGTAGCGGAAGCCACACACCGGCGAGTTCGCTTCCGGCAGCATCTGACGAACGTAGTGGTCAAACAGCATTTTGGAGTAGCCATACACATTCAGCGGCTGCTCATACTGACGCTCTTCGATGAAGTTTTCATTGCGGCCGCCGTAGGTCGCTGCAGAAGAGGCGTAAAGGAACGGGATCTCGCGCTCCAGGCAGTAGTGCAGCAGCTCTTTGGAATACTGATAGTTGTTCTCCATCATGTATTTGCCATCCCACTCGGTCGTGGAGGAGCAGGCACCCTGATGGAATACCGCTTCAATCGGGCCTAAATCGTCGCCCGCGATCACGCTCATCAGAAACTCTTCTTTGTCCATGTAATCGACGATATCCAGGTCGACTAAATTGGCAAACTTAGTGCCATCCTTCAGATTATCCACCACCAGAATGTCGGTGTGACCGCGATCGTTCAGCGCTTTGACGATGTTGCTGCCAATCATTCCTGCGCCGCCAGTTACGATAATCATGTTGTTACCTTCAATGTTGTGGGGTGAAACAGGAGGTTTCACACACGAATACCTCACATCATAACATTTCATCAGGGTGCAGACAGCCAGATGACTCTGTAACACCACAGGGCTGCCACCTCGAGGCGTGAACTATGCTGCAAAAATGACATTCTGTTGGGCGTTTTATCGTTAATAAGCGCCCTGTTCAGTAAGATATGCCAGGTTTTTGCCATCTGAGGAGAGCAATGATGCCTGCGCAATTTTATCAACAACTTCGTCAGCAACTGGATGATGCACGTCAGGAAGGGCTGTTTAAACAGGAGCGGATCCTCACTTCTGCCCAGCAGACAGAGATAGCGGTAGGTCACGGTCCGGCAGTGATTAACTTTTGCGCCAACAACTATCTGGGGCTGGCCAATCATCCGGCACTGATTCAGGCCGCGAAGGCGGGGATGGATTCGCACGGCTTTGGCATGGCGTCGGTGCGCTTTATCTGTGGCACGCAGGACAGCCATAAGCAGCTGGAAAAGCGGCTGGCCACGTTTCTCGGTATGGAAGATGCCATTCTCTACTCCTCCTGCTTTGACGCCAACGGCGGCCTGTTTGAAACGCTGCTGGATGCAGAGGATGCCATTATTTCCGATGCGCTGAATCACGCCTCCATCATCGACGGCATCCGGCTCTGCAAAGCACAGCGCTACCGTTACGCGAACAACGACATGACGGCGCTGCGGGATTGCCTGCAGCAGGCGCGCGATAAAGGTGCACGCCATATCCTGATCGCCACCGATGGCGTCTTCTCCATGGATGGGGTCATCGCCAATCTGTCCGCCATCTGCGACCTGGCCGCGGAGTTCTCTGCACTGGTGATGGTGGATGATTCCCACGCGGTGGGTGTTGTCGGGAATGGCGGACGTGGCACCCATGAATATTGTGACGTGATGGGTCGGGTTGACATCATTACCGGCACGCTGGGCAAAGCGCTGGGCGGCGCCTCCGGTGGCTACACCGCAGCAAAAGCGGAAGTGGTGGAGTGGCTGCGCCAGCGTTCCCGTCCCTATCTCTTCTCCAACTCGCTGGCCCCGGCGATTGTGGCCGCCTCGCTGCGGGTGCTGGATCTGCTCAGTGAAGGCGATGGGCTGCGTCAGCGTCTCCGGGATAACGCCCGTTTTTTCCGGCAGCAGATGACCGCAGCGGGCTTTACGCTGGCCGGGGCCGATCACGCCATTATTCCGGTGATGCTGGGTGAGGCCAGCGTCGCTCAGCAGTTTGCCCACCTGCTGCAACAGGAAGGCATCTACGTTACCGGCTTCTTCTATCCGGTCGTGCCAAAAGGGCAGGCACGCATTCGCACGCAAATCTCTGCGGCACATACCCAGCAGCAGCTGGAACGTGCGGTGGCCGCCTTTACCCGTATCGGCAAACAGCTGGGCGTCATCGCCTGAGGAGTCCGTTATGAAAGCACTCGCCAAACTGAAGAGGGAAGCGGGCATCTGGATGGTGACTGATGCGCCGATTCCTGAGCCGGGCCACAACGACCTGCTGATTAAAATCCGTAAAACCGCTATCTGCGGTACCGATGTCCACATCTACAACTGGGATGACTGGTCGCGCAAAACCATTCCGGTGCCGATGATTGTCGGTCATGAATATGTGGGTGAAGTGGTGGCTATAGGCCAGGAGGTAAAGGGCTTTACGCCTGGCGATCGGGTGTCGGGAGAGGGGCATATCACCTGCGGGCATTGCCGCAACTGCCGCGCCGGGCGAACGCATCTGTGCCGGAACAGCATGGGCGTGGGGGTTAACCGTCAGGGCTGCTTTGCGGAATATCTGGTCATCCCGGCCTTTAACGCCTTCAGAATTCCCGACAACATTTCCGATGAGCTGGCCGCGATCTTTGACCCGTTTGGTAATGCCGTGCATACCGCGCTGTCGTTCGATCTGGTTGGCGAGGATGTGCTGATCTCCGGCGCGGGGCCTATCGGCATCATGGCCGCGGCGGTCTGCCGCCATGTCGGCGCGCGTAACATCGTAATCACCGACATCAATGACTACCGACTGGCGCTGGCGCGAAAAATGGGCGTCACCCGCGCGGTCAATGTGGCCCATGAAAATCTGCGCGACGTCATGCATTCGCTGGGGATGACGGAAGGATTTGATGTCGGACTGGAGATGTCCGGTGCGCCTCCTGCGTTTCGCGCGCTGCTCGACGTAATGAATCACGGCGGGCGGATTGCCCTGCTGGGTATTCCGCCGGGTGAGATGGCTATCGACTGGAATCAGGTGATCTTCAAGGGGCTCTTTATCAAGGGCATTTATGGCCGGGAGATGTTTGAAACCTGGTACAAAATGGCGGCGCTGATCCAGTCCGGTCTCGACTTAACGCCGGTCATTACGCATCGCTATGGGATTGACGACTTCCAGCAGGGCTTTGATGAGATGCGTTCAGGACGCTCGGGAAAGGTAATACTGAGTTGGGATTAACACACCGGCCGCCGCAGCGGCCGGATAATCAGCGTTGCTTCTTCTCTTCGTCGGTCAGATAGCGCACCTTGCGCGTGTAATCCTGACCTTTAAAGTGGAGCGGCTGTTGCGGATCGGCCAGATATTTTTGCCATTCCGACAGCGGAAAGCCGCCGTGTGCGCCGACCACTTCCGCCGGGATCACCGCAGACTGACCGCCGATTTTCTTGGAGACCGGCCAGTTAGCCCATTCGCCCAGATTGACAGTTTTAATGTCCAGCATATCCAGCAGCACCGCGAGCGGCAGCTGATCGGTCGGCGGCTGACTGTCGTTCATCAGATGCCAGGTGTCATTGAACAGCGTCAGCCACAGCGGTGAAATACGCTGCCAGACCTCACGGGTCGCCGCCAGATAGGCACCGTTAACGTGATCCACCAGATAAGGCCGGATACTGTGCGGGTAGTAGGCAGGAATCGCCTCCTGCGGCGCATCAGCCAGCTTGGCAATCATTTTCCCCTGACGAAAGCTGGAGTAGAGATGGCCGGGTTTCATCATGATCTCCGGCATCTTTAGCAGATTGAGGTCGGAATCGATCATCAGAATGCCGTCGCCTTTTGCCTGCAACGGGGCCTGCAGTTTGATTAAACGACTGCGATAGATCTGCTTGTAGCGATAGTGCTCTTCGCGCTGCGGTACATCCAGCGTGGCCACGCGGGTTTTAGCGGGCAGGCTGCCAAAGGCGTTGGCAGGCTGATCGCTGACAATCACAATCTCCTCTGCCTGCGTGGCAAAGCGCGCCGCAAAATCGGCACTGAGCAGCGCCTCTTCGATATAGTCCGCGCCCGTGCAGGGGATCACAACAGAGGTAACCGGTACCGAGCCCTGAACTTCTTTTAGCGAATAAGGCAGGTTATGGCTCGCCCGGATATGGCGATAACGGGGATTTAAAAAATTAAGCATGAGGTTTCTTATTAGCGACACTTTGCAGAATATTTTCAACGCCGCTGATGTAGGTTTCAATGGCGTACTGTTCACGAACGCGTTTCGCTGCCGCATTGATCAGGCGCTGACGTAAGCCGGCATCCTGCCACAGCGCGGTTAAGTGCTGGGTCAGCTGCACCACGTTGCCATAATCGAACAGCAACCCGGTTTCGTCATGACTGATCAATTCGGCAGTACCGACCACACGGGAACCGATGACGGCGGTATTCACCAGCATCGCCTCCAGCACGACCCGAGGTAAGCCCTCACTGCGTGAGGCAAGAATAAACGTATCAAAGGCGGTGAGGTAATCCAGCGCATTGTTCTGAAAGCCCGTAAAGACCACATGCTGCTGGATATTCTCCGCCGTTGCGAGTTGCAGCAGGTGCTGGAGTTCCGGGCCGGCACCGACAATCACCATCCGCCAGTCTGCGTCGGGATGAGCCCGTTTGAAACGGCCCAGCGCCTGCAGAATGTGATGATTGGATTTACGTAATATCAGTGAGCCGATGGTGCCAAACACAAAGGTGGTCGGGGAGAGTTTAAAACGCTGGCGAACGTCGAGGCGGTCAGGTAAAGGCTGGTGGATGTCGATCGCATTGTTAACGGTAAAACAGCGTTCCGCATCAACACCGTGGCTGATCAGCGTCTTATTTACCCCCTGCGACACGGCAATAATCGCCTGGCAGTCCTGGTTCACCATGCTGACCAGTCGTGGTTCCAGCACCGGGTCGATACGGCAATGCTGCACCACCGCCACATCCAGGCTGCGCGCGGCCAGATAGCCCTCCACATTGGTGCTGGGCTGGTTATTCATGTAGAGCGTGTCGAATTTTCCCAGCTGGAGCAGGGAGTTAATTTTGCTGGCGTTGGGCATGATGCGCCAGCGTGTATCGATCTCATCGATAGCCCGCTTCTTCAGCTTTTTATTAAAAAACAGCAGCGCCCGCACGGCTTCTTTGACAAATTTTGCCCAGCGCGGCTGCCTGATCTGCGGGATGAAAAAGACCGGAATGGCCAGCGCATTGAGCGTGGCCTCAATGGTTTCGTCATTGCCACGGCTGTAGTTGTGATAGAAGCAGCAGGTAATATCAAATTTCTGACGATCGATACGTTTCAGCAGCTCCAGCATACTGTTGGTGCCGCCTCCCCACTCTCTGCCGTTATCCAGCAGCAGGATTTTTTGTTTATTAATCGTCATCCGTCTTACTATTCCCGCACCGCATGTTATCGCCCGACCGGGATTATAGTAATTTTTACCTGCAATTGAACTTTAAGCTTAGCACTTAGCATTCATGGCAAATTCAGAACAGACTTTTCAGGGTGCTAAACAGCGGGCTGTGACTCACGCTTTCGCCTACCACCGTTAACGCCCGGGTCGCCGGAACCGGCGCCAGCGGCTGTTTCACTTTACACAGTTCTGCTGGCTGGAAGCGCGGCTTCGCCGGTTTCGCCGGAACCGCTGGCGTCTGTGAGCCGCTGTGGCGTGTTTCGTTCAGCAACTGGCTGGGGCGAACCAGCGTAATGTCTGCGGGCAGCGAGGGCAGCATCTGCTGCAGCACCCGAACGGTGTTGGGGTGGGGATGACCGATAGCAATGGCATACCCGTCGCGCTGTGCCAGCTTCACCGCCCGGCTGAACTGCTGGCGGATAGCATTAATATCCTGACTGTCATCCAGGAACACCCGGCGTTTCAGAACTTTGACCTGAGTGCCCTGCGCGGCAGGAATCGCCTGACTGTTGGCGATGGTCATGCTATCCAGGAAGTAGAGGTTATAGTGATTCAGCGCCTGCATCACCTTCTGCATACCGGGAAGGCTTGAGGTCATCCTGCTGCCCATGTGGTTGTTCAGGCCCACGGCGTAAGGCACGTTGTTGACCGCATTGCGCATAATGCGGGTGACCTCTTCACTGCTCATCTCCGGGGTCAGCGTATCTTTTTCCAGCGGCTGTTTGCTGAGCGGTGCCATCGGCAGATGGATCAGCACTTCGTGCCCACCCTGATGGGCTTTAGTCGCCATCTCCCGTGCATGAGGCGCATTGGGCAATACGGCCACTGAAATCGCCTGGGGCATCTGCAGAACTTTGTTCTCTTCGGCAGGCCGGTAACCCACATCGTCGATAACAATAGCCAGTTTACCTGCCTGGGCAGCGAAGCTGAACAGCAGCGCGCTTAACAAAACGGAGATTTTTCGACGTTGCAGCAAAACTTATTTTCCTAACCACGGGAGTGGATTGACGGCCTGTCCCTGACGTCGGATTTCAAAATAGAGCGACGGGGTACCGCGACCCCCGCTGGTGCCCACCAGGGCGATAGGCTGTCCTGCCTTCACCTGTGTCCCCACGCTCACCAGTGCACTCTGGTTATAGCCATAGAGGCTCATGTCGCCTTTACCGTGCTCCAGCACCACGACCAGACCGTAGCCCTGCAACCAGTCGGCCATCAGGACCCGCCCGTCGGCAATGGCTTTCACCTCGGTGCCTTCCCGCGCATCAATCACCAGGCCTTTCCAGCGCAGTTCACCCTGCAGCTGTTCACCAAAGCGATGTTCGATGCGTCCGCGCACCGGCCACAACGCCTGCCCGCCTGCGCGACCGAGTCCTCCGGTACGGGCAACCAGTTCGCGTTCGCTCTGGGTCGGCTGATAGCTGGAGCCTTTGGCTTTGGCCTGCGCCTGGCGCTGGCGCACTTTTTCTGCCTCACGAGCTTCGCGCGCCGCGCGCTCACGCGCTTCCCGTTCTGCCCGGGCGATCTTATCCTGCAGACGGCTTTCGTTCTGACGCATCTCGACCAGATCGGCCTGATCTTTTTCCAGCGCGCTTTCCAGCGACGTAAGGGTTTTCCTGCGCGCGTCGCTCGCCTGCTGCAGCTTCTGCTGCTGGCCCTGCTGCTGGGCTAATAGTGCTTTCTGCTGCTGTTGCTTCTGCTCCAGCGTGGCGCGTTGCTGATCCAGGTCCTGACGCGTCTGTTGCAGTGAGGCGATACTTTTCTGGCGCGCCGCGTTCAGATAGCCAAAATAGGCCAGAATACGCTCGCTGCGCTGGCTCTCTTCTCCGCCCATCAACAGCTGTATACCGTTGTGCTGGCCCTGACGAAATGCGGCATCAAGCTGTTGCGACAGCAGGCTTTCCTGCTGGCTTTGCTGCTTCTCAAGCCGGGCGATGGAGGTGGTGAGCTGTTTAATATCGTTATTCAGGGCGGTGAGGCTGTTGCGGGTTTCGCGCAACTGACGGCTCGCCTGGGCGATGATTTTTTCCTGACTCTGCAACTGATCCAGTAATTTGCTGCGCTGCACTTTCTGCGCCTTAACGCTTTTCTCTTTTTCAGCAATGTTCTGCTGAATAGATTGCAGCTGAGATTTACTGTCTTCCGCACTCTGTGCCACAGCTGGCAACAACAGTGCTCCCGCGCAAAGCAGGCTGAGGGAGAGGGTGGACAACGGTGTGAACAACGGCCGATTTTCGCCGCTGGAACGGGTCCTTGTGTACAAAACGGTAGTTTTTCCCTTCATAGGCCAATGATTATTCCACGATGAATCGCCGCTTACCAGTGCTCCCCACCGGCATTTGCTTTACCAGTTATGTCCGCTTTCACAATGAGATGGATTAAGCCTTACGCCATTTTTGCTATTCAGCCACTTTTTTTGGAAAATGGCGCACAAATCGATACTCTCGCCGCATAGCATCTGTACATGCGAAGTGGCGCAGGTATACTCAGAACCCTTGTTTTAGCTTATTAGCCCGGTCTGGAGTCGTTACCCCTCATGCAAGAAATTATGCAGTTTGCAAGCAATCACCCCATCCTGAGTCTCGCATGGGTCGTTTTACTCATTCTGGTGATTGTGACTACCGTTAAAGGAATGTTCTCTAAGGTAAAAACGATCAGCCGCGGTGAAGCGACCCGCCTGATTAACAAAGAGGACGCGGTGGTTGTCGACGTGCGTTCGCGCGACGATTTTCGCAGAGGGCATATTTCAGGTGCGCTGAATGTGGCAGCCGCTGAGATTAAAAAAGGCAACGCAGACGAACTGGAAAAGCACAAAGCGCAGCCCATAATTGTGGTATGTGCAACCGGACAAAGCGCGGCTGATTCCGCTGCACATCTGAGTGCTGCTGGCTTCCCGCAGGTCTTTGTTCTGAAAGATGGTATCAGCGGCTGGAGCGGCGAAAATCTGCCGTTAGTTCGCGGTAAATAACCTGTAACCTGACAGAGGTGCGTAGCATGGCAAATGTTGAAATGTACACCAAGGCCACCTGTCCTTACTGCCATCGGGCGAAAGCGCTGTTAACGCAAAAAGGCGTGTCGTTCCAGGAGATCCCCATTGATGGAGACATGGCGAAACGCGAAGAGATGATCAAGCGTAGTGGCCGCACCACCGTGCCTCAGATTTTTATTGATGCGCAGCACATTGGCGGCTGCGATGACTTATTCGCACTCGATAATCGCGAAGGTTTAGATCCCTTACTGCAGGCGTAAATTTACGCCGGACAATCTCATACATAGGATTTGGTCACATGTCAGAACATAACACGAACGAAATGCAATTCCAGATTCAGCGCGTCTTCACGAAAGACATCTCTTTTGAAGCGCCTAATGCCCCGCAGGTTTTCCAGAAAGAGTGGGAACCGGACGTCAAACTGGATCTGGATACTGCATCTTCTCAGCTGGCTGACGATGTTTACGAAGTGGTACTTCGTGTGACTGTAACCGCCAACGTGGGTGAAGAGACCGCTTTCCTGTGTGAAGTTCAGCAGGCCGGTATCTTCACCATCAGCGGTATCGAAGGAACGCAGATGGCACATTGCCTGGGCGCTTACTGCCCGAACATCCTGTTCCCGTATGCCCGTGAATGCATTACCAGCCTGGTATCACGTGGCACCTTCCCGCAGCTGAACCTGGCACCGGTCAACTTTGATGCACTGTTCATGAACTATCTGCAGCAGCAGCAGGGTGAAGAAGGTGCTCAACAACATCAGGATGCCTGATGACCACTCACGCTTCGATTAGCGTCATCGGTGCCGGTTCCTACGGCACCGCTCTGGCGATTACGCTGGCCCGTAATGGCCATCCGGTACTGTTGTGGGGACATAACCCGGCGCATCTGGCGCAGCTTCAGACCGACCGCTGCAACACGGCTTTCCTTCCTGACGTTCCGTTTCCCGATAACCTCTCTCCTGAACCCGACCTGCAAAAAGCCATTGCAGCCAGCCGCGACATATTGATCGTGGTGCCGAGTCATGTCTTTGGCGACGTACTGCAACAGATTAAGCCGCATCTGCGGTCTGACTCGCGGATTGTCTGGGCGACCAAAGGGCTGGAAAAAGAGACCGGGCGCCTGCTGCAGGATGTGGCGCGTGAGATTCTGGGCGAGTCCATCCCGCTGGCCGTGATCTCCGGGCCGACCTTCGCCAAAGAGCTGGCCGCAGGCTTACCGACGGCTATCGCGCTGGCCGCAACGGATGCGCAGTTTGCTGACGATCTCCAGCTGAAGCTGCACTGCGGTAAAAGTTTCCGCGTTTATAACAACCCCGATTTTGTCGGTGTCCAGCTGGGCGGCGCGGTGAAAAACGTGATTGCTATCGGAGCCGGGATCTCTGACGGTATCGGATTTGGCGCCAACGCGCGAACCGCACTGATCACCCGTGGACTGGCTGAGATGAGCCGGCTCGGTGCTGCTTTGGGTGCCGATCCCACCACCTTTATGGGGATGGCGGGCCTGGGCGATCTGGTCCTGACCTGCACGGACAATCAGTCGCGCAACCGCCGGTTTGGCATGATGCTGGGCCAGGGCGAAGATGTAGATAGCGCACAACGCATTATCGGACAAGTTGTAGAGGGCTACAGAAACACCAAAGAAGTCAAAGCGTTGGCTTCAAGATTTGGTGTGGAAATGCCGATTACCGAGCAGATTTATCAGGTGCTGTATTGCGAAAAACCGGCGAGAGATGCAGCATTGAGCCTGCTGGGACGAACAAGGAAGGACGAAAACAGCACTGGCTAACGCAGGACGCGTAGCATCATCACCTGCAGCGCCCATTCAGGCGCTTTTTTTATCGGGAGAAAGCAGCAATGTCGTCTGATGAGTTAGAACTGGTCTGGAATAATATCAAAGCAGAAGCGCGAGCCCTGGCTGATTGTGAGCCGATGCTGGCCAGCTTCTTTCACGCGACATTGCTTAAGCATGAAAATCTCGGTAGCGCACTGAGTTATATGCTGGCTAACAAGCTGGCAAATCCGATTATGCCCGCCATCGCCATCCGTGAAATCGTTGAAGAAGCCTACCGTGAAGATCCGTCGATGATACTGTCAGCGGCTTACGATATTCAGGCGGTGCGTCAGCGCGACCCGGCAGTCGATAAATACTCCACCCCGCTGCTCTACCTTAAAGGGTTTCACGCCCTGCAGGCGTACCGCATCGGCCACTGGCTGTGGAATGAGGGCCGTCGTGCGCTGGCGGTTTATCTGCAGAATGAAATCTCCGTCTCGTTTGCAGTCGACATCCACCCTGCTGCCAGCATCGGTCACGGTATCATGCTCGACCACGCCACAGGCATCGTGATCGGTGAAACCGCCGTAGTAGAGAACGATGTCTCTATCCTGCAGTCGGTGACGCTGGGCGGTACCGGTAAAACCAGCGGCGACCGTCATCCTAAAATCCGTGAAGGGGTCATGATTGGAGCCGGTGCGAAAGTGCTCGGCAACATTGAAGTGGGCCGGGGGGCGAAAATCGGTGCCGGTTCTGTGGTGTTGCAGCCTGTGCCGCCGCACACCACGGCAGCAGGCGTACCCGCCCGTATCGTCGGCAAGCCAGGCAGCGATAAGCCATCAATGGATATGGATCAGCACTTCAACGGCAGCCTGGCGGGTTTTCAGTTCGGCGACGGTATCTAGTCTTTAATCAGCGCGCCGGCATAATCCAGCTGGCGCCACGCTTCATACACCACCACCGAAACGGCGTTCGACAGGTTCATGCTGCGGCTTTCTGCCCGCATCGGGATGCGGATTTTCTGCTGCGCCGGTAACGCCGCCAGGATCTCAGCCGGCAGTCCACGGCTCTCCGGTCCGAACAGCAGATAATCGCCCGCCTGATACGTCACAGCACTGTGTGCAGGTGTCCCTTTGGTCGTCAGCGCAAACAGACGCTCTGGTGCCTCTGAGGCGAGAAACGCCGCATAATCCGCATGGAATCTGATGGCCGTAAATTCATGGTAATCCAGCCCGGCGCGACGTAAGCGCTTGTCATCCCAGGCGAAGCCAAGCGGCTGGATCAGGTGAAGCTGAAAGCCACTGTTGGCGCACAGGCGGATGATATTGCCGGTATTCGGCGGAATTTCTGGTTCAAACAAGACAATGTTAAGCATTAAGGCCCCCGATGACAGGGGCCGAAGCATAACAAATTATTGCCGACCGGAGGAGTAGAGCGGTAACCAGAGAGTCAGTCTCAGACCGCCCAGTGGGCTGTCATCGGCTTTCACCCAGCCGCGATGCTGCTGTACGGCCGTGTCGACAATGGCCAGACCCAGCCCGGTGCCGCCGGATTCGCGATCGCGCGCTTCATCGGTCCGGTAGAAGGGACGGAAAATCTGTTCCCGATCTTCCGGGCTTACACCAGGACCATCATCATCGACGTGAACCGTGATACCGGAAATATCGACGGAGAAGCTGACGCTGATGTGGGTGTGTGAATAGCGCAGCGCATTGCGCACGATATTTTCGAGCGCACTCTCCAGAGCGTGCGGATTGCCATAGAGTGGCCACGGGCCCGGAGGATAGGGGATATCCATCTTCTTGCCCATCTGCTCAGCTTCGAAACGGGCATCTTCCAGCACCCCATTCCACAACTGATTGGCCTTCATCGCTTCGCTGACCAGCGCATTCTTGTGCTGTGTACGCGAGAGCACCAGCAGATCGTTGATCATGCCATCAAGGCGTTGCGCCTCCATCTCAATGCGTCCCAGCTCTTTACTTTCACCCTGGCGACGACGCAGCAGCGCGGTTGCCAGTTGCAGGCGGGTCAGCGGGGTACGAAGTTCATGACTGATGTCCGATAGCAGGCGCTGCTGACCGGTCATCATCCGCTCCAGCGCACTCACCATCTGGTTGAAGCTCGATCCGGCGGCCAGAAACTCCTGCGGGCCTGACTCCAGTTCCGGGTGCTGGCGCAGGTTTCCGCTCGCCACCTCATCGGCGGCATATTTCAGCTTACGCGCCGGGCGCGCCAGGCTCCAGGCCAGCCACAGCAGCAGCGGGGAGCTGATCAGCATCGTCACGATAAGCAGCAGTAACGGGCGGTCAAACAGCAGATTGACAAAATCGAGCTGGGAGCTGTTGGCGGGACGGATCATGTAAAGCTGGTAGTTGTCTTCGCCATCCTGCACGGAGAAAGGCCCGACCAGCTCCACCCGACCATATTTCTTTTTCTGCGGATGATCGGCATTGTCAGACTGGCCGATAAAGTTACGGATCACCTGCATTTCGTTATGTTGCGCGCCGATCACACGACCTTCGCTGGTGACTAACAGCAGTCGCTGACCCGGCGGTGCCCATTTTTCGACGGCACGAAACAGACGACGCCACCACATCAGATCGTTAGGGGGATCCTGTGACAGCTCGGCTTCGACGTGCTGCTCAATCATGATGCCCTGCCGCTGTTCACTTTCCAGCAGCGAGGTCATCTGACGTGAATCGAGTTTGGGCACCATGAGCACCAGCATCAGCACCAGCGCCAGGGTTAACCAGAAGATAGCGAAGATGCGGGTGGTCAGACTGCCAATCATGATGCCGAAACCATCAGATAGCCGCGGCCGCGTAACGTTTTAAACCAGGGATGACCATCACGGCGCTCAGGCAGCTTGCGACGCAGATTGGAGATATGCATATCAATGGCGCGGTCAAACGGCGTCAGACGCTTGCCCAGCACTTCCTGACTCAGGTGTTCGCGTGAGACCACCTGGCCCAGATGCTGCGCCAGCAGATAGAGCAGGGTAAATTCCGTGCCGGTCAGATCCAGCGTCACATCATCAAAGCTGGCCTCCTGACGACCGGGATTGAGACGCAGGCAGTCCACTTCCAGCGTCGGTGAGCTGTTATCGTGTTGCTGTTGCTGTTCACTCCAGTTCGAACGCCGCAGAATCGCGCGGATACGGGCCACCAGTTCACGATCGTTAAACGGCTTAGGCAGATAGTCATCTGCACCCAGTTCGAGGCCCAGCACGCGATCCAGCTCGCTGCCGCGCGCGGTCAGCATGATGACGGGAGTCTGATGTTGCTGTCGCAGTTCTTTCAGGGTGTCGATACCGTTTTTCTTCGGCATCATGACATCCAGTAAAAGCAGATCAATAGAGTTGTCGAGCAGGTTCAGCGCTTGTTCACCATCGCTGGCCACTACCACTTCAAACCCTTCCATTTCTAACAGTTCTTTCAAAAGCGAAGTTAATTCGCGGTCGTCATCTACCAACAGGATTTTATTCATTTTTGTAGCCCTCCGCAGGCAAAATACCGTGTTCCTGGCGCACCTATCCATCGCTTTACGTAGTTTTACACCCCCTGACGGATGTTTGCAGCTGTCGCCGTACACTGGCTCTCGTTGAATCGCAAAACGGAACGAACTGGAGTACACGATGCGCAAATTAACCGCCGTCGTCCTTGCCTCAGCGATGACCCTGAGTATCGCCAGTGCAGGTGCTAAAGATGCGACGACGATTGACGAGATGCATCATGGCGGATTTCCGACAGGCAGTATGACGCAAAATCCGCAAAGCCACATGTTCGATGGCATTGAGCTGACTGAAGAGCAACGTCAGCAGATGCGTGACCTGATGCAACAGGCCCGACATGATCGCCCGGTGGTTCATATTGACGATATCGCAGCACTTCATGAGTTAGTGACTGCAGACCAGTTTAACGAAGCGGCCATCCGCAACAGAGCGGAAATTATCGCCAGAGTTCAGGTTGAACAGCAGGTTGAGATGGCACGCGTACAGAATCAGATGTTTCAGCTGTTAACGCCGGCCCAGCAGGCCACGTTACAGAAGAACTACCAGCGGCGGCTGAACGAGCTGCGCCAGTTTTCGAATTTGCAGTCGGCCTCATCGCTGCAGGCAGTGAGTAGTACCAGCAGTAACCAGTAACATAGTATCCCTGTTTTCCTTGCCATAGACACATCCCTGTCTTCCCCCGCCATGATGGCGGGGGTTTTTTTTATCTTTTTTTCACTTTTTCTGTTTTGACCCGAATCATCACCGCACAACAAAACCCCGGTTTTGTTAGCGCCTGTTGGCCCTTTACCGGCTTTTAGTTGCTGAAAGATGAACTGACCGGGGTTCTGATTGCGTTTAAGCGCACTGGCAGGGCAAAACAGGGAAAAAATATTTTAACCCGTTGAAAAGAGTATATTTATTCGTCTGGTCGGAAAAATAAATACTATTTTTCAGTAAGATAGGGATTTTACCGTTGCGCTTGCTAGCGCCCTGGCTTTATCTACACTTAATCCTGTCACTGCAGGGAAGTGAAGTGATTTCGCGAAGTCTCAGGGAGCAACAACCACATTATGTAATCCCGAATGAATCTATTAACGGAGTAAATTATGGCAGAGCATCGTGGTGGTTCAGGTAATTTCGCAGATAATCCGCAAAAGGCCTCTGAAGCCGGTAAAAAAGGCGGCCAGAACAGCGGCGGCGGAAACTTTAAAAACGATCGTGAAAAAGCATCAGAAGCCGGTAAGAAAGGCGGCAAAAAGTAACAGCTGCAACGTTTCCTGAACAGACCTGAAACTCAGGGTCTGGCACTGATGTGTATGACACGCTGCCCCGTCCTTTTCTAAGGCCGGGGCTTGTTTTTATCGGTTGCCCCCGCTGTAAAGAACCTCTCTCCGTTGCGCCTCCTGCTAAGCATTGCCCGCCTCAGGGTGTTAAACTTCAGCCTTTCTTCCATCTGAATACGCCTCATCTGATAATGGGGTGCAGGGGATCCGGCATGCAACCCTCTTATGGCCGACTGGTAAAGCGTGCTGCGCTGGCCGCTACCCTTCTCGCGTCGGTGCTGTTGATCGTGAAAATCTTTGCCTGGTGGTACACCGGTTCGGTGAGTCTGCTCGCTTCGCTGGTGGACTCGCTGGTCGATATTGCCGCGTCACTCACGAATCTGCTGGTGGTGCGTTATGCGCTGCAGCCCGCCGATGAAGACCATACGTTCGGGCATGGTAAAGCGGAATCGCTGGCGGCACTGGCTCAGAGCATGTTTATTTCAGGCTCGGCGCTGTTTCTGTTCCTGACCGGCCTGCAACATCTGGCGTCGCCGGATGTTCTGCGGGCTCCCGGTGTCGGGATTGTGGTGACGGTTGTCGCGCTGAGTTCAACCCTGTTACTGGTGGCCTTTCAGCGCTGGGTGGTGCGGAAAACCCGCAGTCAGGCCATTCGGGCTGACATGCTGCACTATCAGTCCGATGTCATTATGAATGGCGCGATTCTGATCGCGCTGGTGCTGAGCAGCTATGGTTTTGCAAGAGCAGATGCCCTGTTCGCGCTGGGAATCGGCATTTTTATTCTCTACAGCGCGTTGCGTATGGGCTACGACGCAGTGCAGTCCCTGCTGGATCGCGCCTTGCCGGAAGAGGAGCGTCAGCAGATTCTGACGCTGGCAACGAACTGGCCCCAGGTGCAGGGGGTACACGATCTGCGTACCCGCCAGTCCGGCCCGACAAAATTTATTCAGCTGCATCTGGAGCTGGAAGACCAACTGCCCCTGGTGCAGGCGCACCGTGTGGCCGATCAGGTTGAGAGGGCGTTACGCGACGCATTTCCCGGGTCAGACGTAATTATCCATCAGGACCCCTGTTCTGTGGTACCGTTCGAGAAGGAGGATTCTCCAGGTTTTTAACCTAAACGAATCAATTTGATACGTAAGGGACGACGTAACGCTAACATTGCTGCAAAAAATAGTGAAAAGTTGTCTGACCTGAATCAATTCAGCAGCAAGCCTTTGATATACTATCTGCCATCACATGTCGCGCTGGCCTTTAATGATGTTCAGCAGCGATCGACAGGCAGGATTAACCCTTCGTTTTAAAAATCCAGAGGTTGTCATGATCAAAAAAATTGGTGTATTAACCAGCGGCGGTGACGCCCCAGGCATGAACGCAGCTATTCGTGGAGTCGTGCGTTCCGCGCTGAGTGAAGGACTGGAAGTTTTTGGGATCTATGATGGCTATCTGGGATTGTACGAAGACCGCATGATCAATCTCGATCGCTACAGCGTCTCCGACATGATCAACCGCGGCGGCACCTTCCTGGGCTCTGCGCGCTTTCCTGAATTCCGTAATGAAGATATTCGCCAGGTGGCCATTGAGAACATGAAAAAGCGCGGCATTGACGCGCTGGTGGTGATCGGCGGCGATGGCTCCTACATGGGGGCGAAACGTCTGACCGAAATGGGCTTCCCCTGCATCGGCTTACCGGGCACCATCGACAACGACGTTGCCGGAACGGATTACACCATCGGTTACTTTACGGCGCTGGAAACCGTGGTGGAGGCCATTGACCGCCTGCGTGATACCTCTTCGTCGCATCAGCGTATCTCCATCGTTGAAGTGATGGGCCGCTACTGCGGCGACCTGACGCTGGCGGCGGCCATTGCGGGTGGCTGTGAGTTCATCGTGCTGCCGGAATTCCCTTATACCCGTGAAGAGCTGGTCGCGGAAATCAAAGCGGGCATCGCCAAAGGGAAAAAGCACGCTATCGTGGCGATTACCGAACATATCTGCGATATCGACGATCTGGCGCGCTTTATCGAAACAGAAACCAAACGCGAAACCCGTTCCACCGTGCTGGGCCATATTCAGCGTGGTGGCGCGCCCTGTGCCTATGACCGTATTCTGGCGTCACGCATGGGCGCTTACTCCATTGAGCTGCTGATGCAGGGCTACGGCGGTCGTTGTGTTGGTATTCAGAATGAGAAGATGGTGCATCACGACATCATCGACGCGATTGAAAACATGAAGCGTCCATTTAAGCGCGACTGGCTCGACACCGCGAAAAAACTCTACTGATCCCTCTGCAGGGGTGTACGTTACCGCACGCCCCTGCATCGCCAGTCTATATTCCCCACAGTTATAACCACTTATTTTTAATTCTTTAAGCTCTGTATTGGTTTATGTCACGCTACGCCCATAACGACATTGGGAGAGTGCGTAATGAACAAGTGGAGTATCGGCGTTACCCTGTTGCTGGCCTCAACCAGCGTTCTGGCAAAAGACATTCAGCTGCTTAACGTGTCCTACGATCCAACGCGTGAGCTGTACGAACAGTACAACAAAGCGTTCAGTGCGCACTACAAACAGGAAACCGGCGATAACGTCGTGGTGCGTCAGTCCCATGGCGGCTCCGGCAAGCAGGCAACCTCCGTAATTAACGGCATCCGGGCAGATGTGGTGACGCTGGCGCTGCAATCCGATGTCGATGCCATTGCAGAACGCGGGCGTATTGATAAAAACTGGCTTCAGCGTCTGCCGGATAACTCCGCTCCTTACACCTCGACCATTGTCTTCCTGGTACGCAAAGGCAATCCCAAAGGCATTCATGACTGGAGCGACCTGATCAAACCAGGTGTCTCTGTCATCACCCCTAACCCGAAAACCTCCGGCGGGGCACGCTGGAACTATCTGGCGGCCTGGGGCTGGGCGCTGGATCACAACAATGGCGATCAGGCTAAAGCGCTGGCTTACGTCAGAGCGCTGTTTAAAAACGTTGAGGTGCAGGACTCCGGTGCGCGTGGCGCGACCAACACCTTCGTTGAGCGCGGCATTGGTGACGTCCTTATCGCCTGGGAAAACGAAGCCTATCTGGCGGTGAACAAGCTGGGCAAAGATAAGTTCGAGATTGTTACCCCAAGCGAATCCATTCTGGCTGAACCAACCGTGTCGGTAGTCGATAAGGTGGTGGACGAAAAGGGTACGCGTAAGGTTGCGGACGCCTATCTGAAATACCTTTACTCGCCGGAAGGCCAGACGATTGCCGCGCAGAACTACTACCGTCCGCGTGATGCTGAGATTGCGAAGAAATTTTCCAGCACCTTTGCGCCTGTGAAACTGTTCACTATTCAGGACAAGTTTGGTGGCTGGACACAGGCTCAGAAAGCCCACTTCGCCGATGGCGGCAGCTATGACCAGGTCATGAAACCGTAAGGCATGGCGGTCAGCGCATCTCTGCGCTGACCGCTTACGCGACACCTCTCTCTTCTCCACCCCTGCTGCGCTATCAGCCAGAATTCCCCGTGACATTCTTTTCCCGCCAGGCGAGGATGCAGGCTGCGAAGCCATTCAGGAAGCGTTGTTATGCCGATACACCGTAATGCAGCCCGCGGGATGGCGATCCTGCTGGTGCTGGTCATTGCGGGGATGCTGGCGGCCGCACTGCATTTTAAAAAGAACAGTGATGCGCTGTGGCAGATCGTCAGCGAGAAATGTGTGCCCCACCAGCAGAGCAGTGGCAACCCTGCGCCCTGTCAGCGTGTCGATCGGCCACATCGTTATGCCATGCTGAAAGATATCCATGGGCCATTGCAGTTTCTGCTGATTCCGCTCGACAGGATCACGGGCATAGAAAGCCCGCGCTTACTTCAGCCCGCCACACCCAACTATTTTGCCTTTGCCTGGCATGAACGCTATCTGCTCGCGCAGCGGCATGGCTCGCCGATTGACGACCGGGTTCTGTCGCTGGCGATTAATTCAGAGTATGGCCGCACCCAGAACCAGTTTCATATTCATCTCTCCTGCCTGCGCCCCGATGTGCGTCGGCAACTCGATACGCTGACGCCGCAGCTTAACGACCAGTGGCAGCGCAGCACGCTGCGTCAGCATCACTACTGGCTGCGTGCCCTGACGCCAGCCGAACTGGCGCAGCAGAGTCCCTTTATCCGTCTGGCCAGTGAGCGGCCACAGGCGCGCACAGAGATGGGGAAATATGGACTGGCGCTGGCGCAGTTAAGCGACGGGCGACTGGTGCTGATGGCGGTAGAGCGAAACTGGCTGCTGCTGAATAGCGGGTCGGCGGAGGAGGTGCAGGATCATAGCTGCCAGCTGATTGCGCCCATAAAAAAGGCGGCTTAAGCCGCCTTTAATCTGTGCATCAACGCTTAGGCGCTTTTTGCCGCCGCCGCCGCTTTCACGATGACCGCAAACGCATCAGCTTTCAGTGACGCACCGCCAACCAGCGCACCATCGATGTCAGGCTGGGTGAACAGCTCTGCCGCATTTTTGTCGTTAACGGAGCCGCCGTACTGAATGATGACCTGCTCCGCGACTGCCGCATCTTTCTTCGCGATGTGGTCACGGATGAATTTGTGCACGGCCTGAGCCTGCGCAGGGGTCGCCGATTTACCGGTACCGATAGCCCAGACGGGCTCATAGGCGATGACCGCACCGTTGAACGCTTCAGCGCCCTGGGTTTCCAGCACGGCATCCAGCTGACGAGCGCAGACTTCTTCGGTTTTACCCGCTTCGTTTTCTGCTTCGGTTTCACCGATGCAGAGCACGGGAACCAGACCCACTGACTTCAGCACCGCGAATTTCTTCGCGATAAACTCGTCGCTCTCTTTGTGGTAAGTACGACGTTCTGAGTGGCCGATAATGATATATTTCGCGCCGATATCTTTCAGCATCTCTGCGGAAACTTCACCGGTGAAGGCACCAGACAGGTTAACGTCTGCGTTCTGTGCACCCAGTGCAATGTGACTACCGGAGAGGGCGTGTTTTGCCTGCTCGAGATAGAGTGCCGGCGGTGCAATGGCAACGCCACAACCGTCAACGCCAGACAGTTCCTTGCGCAGACCGGCGATCAGTTCAGCTGTGATCTGCTTGCTGCCATTCAACTTCCAGTTACCCATAACCAGTGGATGTCGCATTCTATCCTCCGCATAACGCGATACATGAAAAATCGCTGCCAGCCGGCAGCGTTGTCTGCCAGACAGTATAGAGATCAAATGTTGCGATGGCTTTGCTTTTCGTCATTTTCGGCCACATCGTCAGGGGCTGGCGAGCGCCAGTTTGACCGGCTCAATCGCAAAGGTCAGCCCCTTGTCACCGCTGTCAGAGACGACAAATCGCAGCGCGCCGTCGACCTGCGCATAGTAGGGTGAATCCTTGCCAGCATTCAGCAACGCCTCCAGCTTTTTACGCCCCTCTTCGGCACTTAATCCCGGCACAAAGAAGCGCAGCAGGGCGGTCATGTAGGCCAGCGCCTTTTGCTGCGAGGCGCTCTGATCCGGGCCAGGTAACGGCAGCCAGGTAATCTGCAACGTTTTGATTTTGCCGGTGCCGGGTTCCAGCGCCGTAGAGGCGTAGAGCGTCTCATTGATTTTGCTGGCAGCCCGCGTCAGGTTGCTTTTGTCACCGCGATTATCAATAGCGCGATACTCCGGCAGGATGAGCGCGGCATTGGCCAGATTATACTTTTCGCGAAACTGGCCGATAGTCATATCAAAGGTGGGCGCACCCGCCAGCAGATAGGGGGCGGGAGGCAACGCATCGGTCCGCTCCTGCGGTGGCGGATCGGCGGCAAAGACCGGAACCGTCAGCGCAAACGATAACAGCAGTGCGCCAGGCAAATTCTTCATTTTGTCGATCCTGTCCCGTAAACTCAGGCGCAAATTAAAACGGTTTTTATCCGCGAGGTCAAAAGCGCGGCAGCTCTCTTTTCCGGATGATAAAGCATGACGTTACAACAATGGTGTTTTTCCTGGCGCGGCCGGCTGGGACGACGTGATTTCTGGATCTGGCAGGTGGTCTGGCTGCTGACAACGACACTGCTCTTCGTGCTGGCGGCTAACGACTGGCTCGATACCCAGATGGCGGCCTTTGGCGTGGTCTGCCTGCTGTGGCCTGCCAGCGCGGTGATCGTCAAACGGCTGCACGATCGCGATCGTCCCGGCTACTGGGGGTTGCTGGTGATCGTGGCCTGGCTGCTGGTGGTGGGGAACTGGAGCATGCTGGCGGGCATCCTGCCCTGGCTGCTGGGACGCGCCATTCCCTTTGTCTTACTGGCGGGTCTGCTGCTCGACCTCGGCGTTTTTCGCGGCTCCCCCGGCGCTAACCGGTTTGGCCCGGCGACCCAGCCGGTGCGATACCGCTCAACGGCTCACCAGTAATGTTCGCTGGTGATATGTCCCGGTTTACGCTTAAGGTGTTTGCGCATCTCACGTGTCTCTTTCAGGAGTTGCTGAGTATCACGCACCATCTGCGGGTTACCGCACAGCATCACATGGCTGCTCTCTGCATCCAGTGTCAGACCGGTGGCCCGCTCCAGCTCGCCATTCTCAATCAGCGCAGGCACCCGGCCAGTCAGCGAACCGGCAATCTCTTCGCGACTTACCACCGTCTGAATCTGTAGCTGACCCTGATAACGCTGCTGCAGCTGCTGCATCAGCGGTAAAAAACTCAGGTCGGCCGCATAACGCGCGGCATGCACCAGCACGATATTTTCAAAGCGTTCCAGCCCTTCGCCCTGCTGCAGCATCGACAGGTAAGGACCAATAGCGGTGCCGGTCGCCAGCATCCACAGCGTCCTGCAGGGCGGAACCTCATCCAGCACAAAGAAGCCCGCGGCTTCTTTGGTGACCATCACCTGATCGCCTGACTGAAGGGCCTGCAGATGTGGGCTGAGCTTGCCCTCTGGCACCGTGACCAGATAGAACTCCAGCAGATCATCTTTCGGCGCGTTGACGTAGGAGTAAGCGCGCTGCACGCGTTCCCCCTCAATTTCCAGCGCCAGTTTGGCAAATTGCCCGGCGATAAAGGGATCGACCGGTGCCGTCACCCGCAGACTGAACAGCGCATCCGTCCAGTTTTTGACTTCCTTAACTTCAGCATTGACCCACTCAGCCATACTCACTCCCTGGTTGTTGATGATTCAGGCAGGTCACTATTTTCGCGGCTGCCCGGCGTTATTGCCAGCCTGCGCCCTCGCAAAGGCTCGAATCGACAAACTGTTGCATTCCCTTTACAGGCTGGTGCATAAACTTGACAGGCGCAAGCCAGGACCTTTTCGTCTGCCTCTCGCTTTGTCACCTAATCCTGATATTTTGCCCGCCATAATAAGACGTTCGGCGGGTGAACCGCTGTTTTAACCTCCTTTCACAGAAAGATATTTTGTATAACCATGATGACGAAACTGGAAAATCGCCCGCTGCTGGTGATGCTCATTGTGCTGGTGGCCGTGGGTCAGATGGCGCAGACCATTTATGTTCCGGCCATGGCGGTAATGGCCGATGCGCTGAACGTGCGGGATGGCGCGCTGCAGCGCGTGATGGCGGCCTATCTGATGACCTATGGCGGATCGCAACTGATCTACGGCCCGCTGTCGGACAGCGTAGGGCGGCGCCCGGTGATCCTGGCAGGCATGCTGATCTTTATGATCGGGGCAGTGACCGCGCTGATGGCGACCTCGCTGGATATGCTGGTGCTTGGCAGTGCCGTACAGGGGCTGGGAACCGGCGTGGCTGGCGTGATGGCCCGCACCATGCCGCGCGATCTCTATGAGGGCCACGCGCTGCGCCGTGCTAACAGCCTGCTGAATATGGGCATTCTGGTCAGCCCGCTGCTGGCACCGGTGATTGGCGCGCTGCTGACCCAGCTCTTTGGCTGGCATGCCTGCTTTGCCTTCCTGCTGCTGCTCTGCCTGACGGTCACCGGCGCGATGGCGCGCTGGCTGCCGGAAACCCGGCCGCAGAGTGCAGAAGTGACGCCCTTCTTTAAACGCTACGCCCGTCTGCTCAGCGACGCAAATTTCGTCCGCTACATCGTGCTGCTGATTGGCGCGCTCGCCGGAATTGCGGTATTTGAGTCGAGCTGCGGTGTATTACTGGGCGGCGTGCTGGGCCTGCACAGCCTGACAGTCAGTATCCTGTTTATTCTGCCGATTCCGGCGGCCTTCTTTGGCGCCTGGTTTGCCGGACGCGAGCAGGGCTCCTGGCATAGCCTGATGTGGTGGGGCGTGAACAGCTGCCTGCTGGCGGGCATTCTGATGTGGATCCCGGCGTGGTTCGGCGTGATGAATATCTGGACCCTGCTGGTGCCGGCCGCGCTCTTCTTTTTTGGTGCCGGTATGCTCTTTCCGCTGGCAACCTCTGGCGCTATGGAACCTTATGCCTGGCTGGCGGGTAGCGCGGGCGCGCTGATTGGCGGGCTGATGAACCTGGGCTCGGGTCTGGTCGCGTGGCTGTCAGCGATGATGCCGCAGCGCGACCAGTTCAGTCTGGGGATGCTGATGTTCTTCACGGCGCTGGTGATGCTGCTCTGCTGGTTGCCGCTCTCACGTCAGCCGGAGCGCGGCAACCAGGCGGTTACAGGATAAATGGATGAAGCGCCGGATCCTTGCGGTCAAGATAGTGAATCGACTGGATACGGCGGATGGTGCGTGATTTACCGCGAATCAGCAGGGTTTCGCTGGTGGCGATATTGCCCTGACGCGTAATGCCTTTCAGCAGCTCGCCACTGGTAATGCCGGTGGCGGCAAAGACCACGTTGTCGTTGCGCGCCATCTCACTCAGCGTCAGCTTTTTCCCCGCCTCAATCCCCATCTCTGCACAGCGCTGCAGCTCCTGCTCGCCGAGCAGACGGTTTTCCGCGCTGTCGCCCTTAACGTGATGACGCGCCAGCAGCCGGCCCTGCATATCGCCGTCCAGCGCCCGGATGACGGCCGCAGAAACTACGCCTTCCGGCGCACCACCGATGCCATACATCACATCCACTTCGCTGTCCGGCATGCAGGTCAGAATGGAGGCGGCCACGTCGCCATCCGGGAAGGTGAAGACCCGCACACCCAGCTGCTGCAGCTGACCAATCACCGCGTCATGCCGGGGTTTTGCCAGTATCGACACGGTTAACTGCGACAGCGGCTTGTTCATCGCGATAGCGATATTACGCAGGTTGGTTTCCAGCGGCAGGTCGAGATCGATTGCCCCGTGGGCGGCCGGTCCCACAATCAGCTTCTCCATGTACATATCGGGTGCGTGGAGAAAACTGCCCTTGTCGCCCACGGCCATGACGGCCAGCGCGTTAGCCTGACCCAGCGACGTCATGCGGGTGCCTTCAATCGGATCGACCGCAATATCGACCGCGTCGCCGCGACCGGTGCCGACTTTTTCACCGATATAGAGCATCGGGGCTTCGTCGATTTCGCCTTCGCCAATCACAATCTGGCCGTCGATCTCAATGGAGTTGAGGACGTGACGCATGGCATGAACAGCCGCGCCATCGGCCGCATTTTTGTCGCCGCGCCCTAACCAGTGATAGCCCGCCAGAGCGGCAGCTTCGGTTACGCGGGAAAATTCAATGGCAAGTTCTCGTTTCATGGTCTCTGCCTGACAAAAAACAGACAGGCAGTGTAGCACAGCGGGAGAGTGGGGCGGGGAAAAGGCCCGCGACACAGACGGTCGCGGGCCCCGGTATTACTCTTCTTCTTCCCACGCCTGCGCGCGGGCGACGGCTTTTTTCCAGCCGGCATAGCGGAAGTTACGTTCGGTGGTTTCCAGGCTTGGGCGGAACTCACGCTCAATCACCGATTTTGCACGGACTTCATCCAGATCCTGCCAGAAGCCGACGGCCAGACCCGCCAGATACGCTGAACCCAGCGCCGTGACTTCACGCACTTCCGGACGCTCAACACGGGTGCCGAGGATGTCAGACTGGAACTGCATCAGGAAGTTGTTGGCCACCGCGCCCCCATCCACACGCAGCGCCTGCAGACGGGTGTTCGCATCGTTCTGCATCGCTTCCAGAACGTCGCGGGTCTGATAAGCGATTGACTCCAGCGTGGCGCGGATGATGTGGTTAGCGTTCGCACCGCGCGTCAGACCGAAGATCGCGCCACGGGCATACGGGTCCCAGTAAGGTGCGCCCAGACCGGTGAATGCCGGCACCATGTAGACGCCGTTGGTATCTTTCACTTTCATCGCAAAGTATTCAGAGTCAGCCGCATCGCTGATCAGCTTCATCTCATCGCGCAGCCACTGAATCGAGGCACCCCCGATGAACACCGCCCCTTCCAGCGCATAGTTCACTTCACCACGCGGGCCACAGGCGATGGTGGTCAGCAGGCCATGCGTTGAGGTTACCGCTTCAGTACCGGTGTTCATCAGCATAAAGCAGCCGGTGCCGTAGGTATTTTTCGCCATGCCAGGCTGGACGCAGAGCTGGCCATAGAGCGCCGCCTGCTGGTCACCGGCAATACCGGCGATAGGAATACGCGTGCCGCCTTTACCGCCGATGTTGGTCTGACCATAGACTTCAGACGACGATTTCACTTCCGGCAGCATTTCACGCGGGATATCCAGGATATCCAGCAGGCGCTGATCCCACTCCAGCTTGTGAATGTTGAACATCATGGTACGGGAGGCGTTGGTGTAATCGGTGATATGCACGCGGCCCTGGGTCATTTTCCAGACCAGCCAGGTATCAACGGTGCCGAACAGCAGCTCGCCACGTTTCGCACGCTCACGCGCGCCTTCAACGTTATCGAGGATCCACTTCACTTTGGTGCCGGAGAAGTAGGGGTTAATCACCAGACCGGTGGTGTGCTGGATATACTCTTCCAGTCCCTCTTTCTTCAGTTTGTTACAGTAGTCGGCGGTGCGGGGATCCTGCCAGACGATGGCGTTATAGACCGGCTTACCGGTCTCTTTGTCCCAGACGATAGCGGTTTCACGCTGATTGGTGATACCGATAGCGGCAATTTCATCGGAGCGAATATCGGCGTGTGCCAGCACTTCAACCAGCGTGGAGCTTTGAGAGGCCCAGATATCCATCGGATCATGCTCAACCCAGCCCGCTTTCGGGTAGATCTGGGTAAATTCACGCTGCGAGACGGCGACGATGTTGGCGTCGTGATCGAGGATCACGGCGCGTGAACTGGTTGTGCCCTGATCGAGCGCGACAATGTATTTTTTATCTGTGGTAGTCATAAATTCAGTCCTGATGATAAAAGGTGAAACTTACGCTTTACGCTGCTGAGCGCGTGCAACCGGTTTGTCTGCAGGAACACTGGCAGGTTCCTTCGCGGTGCCTGGCAGATAGCGGCCAATCAGTGCGCGATAACCTACGGCACCCAGGCAGGCACCGACCAGCGGACCAAAAATCGGTACGAGGAAGTAAGGGATGTCACGACCGCCGGTGAAGGCAACGTTACCCCAGCCTGCCAGCCATGCGAAAATCTTCGGTCCGAAATCACGTGCCGGGTTCAGGGCAAAGCCGGTCAGCGGACCCATTGCGCCACCAATTACCGCGACCAGCAGGCCGATCAGCAGGGGTGCCAGTGGGCCGCGTGGGATGCCGTTACCGTCATCCGTCAGACCCATGATGACCGCCATCAGTACCGCCGTGATGACCATCTCAACCAGGAATGCCTGACCGACACCGATGTGCGGGTTAGGATAGGTTGAGAAGATGCCCGCCAGGTCGAGACTCTCAACCGTGCCGCGCACCATCTGATGGCTCTGCTCATAGTCAATAAAGAGGCTGTAGTAGAGGCCATAGACCAGCGCTGCGGCACAAAAGGCGCCGGCAACCTGTGAGATGATGTAAGGCAGAACTTTACGTCCTTCAAAATTAGCAAACAGGCAGAGCGCCACGGTAATGGCCGGGTTCAGGTGCGCACCCGAAATGCCTGCGGTGAGGTAGGCGGCCATGGAAACGCCCAGCCCCCAGATGATGCAGATTTCCCACTGACCGAATGCGGCACCGGCGAGTTTCAGTGCGGCCACACAGCCCGCGCCGAAGAAAATAATCAAGCCTGTCCCCAGAAATTCGGCAATACACTGACCTTTGAGCGTGTTAGTTGTCTGACTCATAATAGTGGTTCCTGAAGCGAGGTTAAATTTTATCAGTTTTTGTTCTCATTCCATGAGTCGCCCAGCTTTATTGTAGGGTTGGTGTGAATTTATCGTTAACGAACATAAACGAGAAATAGCGAAATCATTTTTTGTGTACTGTGTCATAA
>NZ_PUGA01000012.1:0-71972 GCF_003236725.1 Pantoea sp. ARC270 | reverse complement strand
GGGCTCCACAATCTGGGGATTTCAAAGAAAAGCAGTGGCACTTATTAGGACTGCCCGCTGACAAAAAAGTTCTGGACGTAGCCAAAAAATTTTTATAGGGGCAATATCGGCCAGACAATCACAATCAGTGTCCCGGCCAGTGTCAGTAACACGTTGGCGATGGCATAGGTCCCGGCATAGCCCAGCGCCGGGATATTACTGCGAGCCGTATCGCTGATAATCTCCATTGCAGGGGCGCAGGTGCGTGCGCCCATGATGGCACCAAACAGCAGGGCGCGGTTCATCCGCAGCACATAGGCACCAAACAGAAAGCAGATGATGACCGGAAGCAGGCTGACCAGCAGGCCGCACAGCAGCATCAGCGCACCATCGCTGCTCAGGCTGTGATTAATGCCGCTGCCGGCACTCAACCCCACTCCCGCCATAAACACCATCAGACCGAACTCTTTCACCATTGTCAGCGCGCCCTGCGGAATATAACCAAAGGTCGGGTGGTTGGCGCGCAGGAATCCCAGCATGATCCCGGCGAACAGCAGGCCGGCGGCGTTACCGATACCGAAACTGAAATTGCTGAACTGGAAGGTAATCAGACCAATCATCAGCCCCACGATAAAGAAGGCACAGAACGCCAGCAGATCGGTCATCTGACTGTGAATGGCGATAAAGCCAATGCGGTCCGCGACGCTTTTCACCCGGCGTGCCTCGCCGCTGACCTGCAGCACATCGCCTTTGTTCAGCATAATGCTGTCGTCGATCGGCATCTCAATCTGGCTGCGGATGACCCGGTTCAGGAAGCAGCCGTGATCGGTCAGGTTGAGCTTACTGAGGCGTTTGTTCACCGCGTTGTGGTTTTTCACCACGATCTCTTCGGTGACAATGCGCATATCCAGCAGGTCGCGGTCAAACACCTCTTTGCCGTTACGGAAGCTGGGATCGAGCCGGGCGTGCGCGTCGGGATAGCCGACCAGCGAGATATCATCACCCAGTTGTAACACCGCATCGCCATCGGGACTGGCGAGAATACCGTTACGGCGGATACGCTCGATGTAGCAGCCGGTCTGACGATAGATGCCGAGCTCACGCAGATTTTTGCCGCCGCTCCACGCCACCAGCTCCGGGCCAACGCGATAGGCGCGGATTACCGGCAGGAAAACTTTGCGCTGACTGTCTGCATCCAGACCGCGCTCGCGGGCGATCTGCTGGGCGCAGGTAGGCAGATCCTGATGTTGCAGGCGGGGCAGGTAACGGGCACCAAAAATCAGGCTGACCAGGCCAATCAGATAGGTTACGGCATAGCCCAGGCTCAGCTGATCCTGCATCAGTCCAAGCTGTTTAGGATCGCTGATGCTCTGCCGCAGCGTATCGCCTGCGCCCACCAGCACCGGCGTTGAGGTCATGGAACCGGCCAGCATCCCGGCGGTGAGGCCAATATCCCAGCCGAAGAGCTTGCCGAGTCCCAGTGCCAGCAGCAGCGCGCTGACCACCATGACGATGGCGAGCATGAAATAGTTTTTGCCGTCGCGAAAGAAAATAGAGAAGAAGTTAGGGCCGGCTTCGACGCCGACACAAAAAATAAACAGCATAAAGCCCAGGCTTAATGCATCGGTATTGATGGTGAAATGCTGCTGCCCTAATAAGAGCGAAACCACTAATACGCCAATCGAATTTCCCAGCTGAACTGAGCCGAGACGCAACTTACCCAGACAGAGGCCGAGCGCTAAAACGACAAATAATAACAAAATGTCATTTCCGCTTAACAATCCTGCGACGTTAATATTCACTGTTTAACTTCTTGTTTACTTGTAACCTGTTGAAGAGTGGCCTGTTTTTCGCTATCTTGAGCAGGCCGTTGAGGTGCTGTTGTATCAGTACTGCAAATGGAACCTTTTCCGCGGCGCTATTCTAATCACAAATATCTTCTACAGCCATTGGCTGTTTTCATTCGTTGTCACAACGAACTGTTTCTTTTTATTTCCATCTGAACGCAGCAGGGTTATCAGCAGGTTATTGTCGGGATTACTTTTAATCAGTGGGGTGGTATGCCGCAGCGCTCTTATCTCTGGACGACCCGCCTGTGCGGCGTGGTGTTGTACAGTCTGGTGTTTGTTTTTACCTGTCACACCTGGCAGGTGGGGCCAGGCCCGCTTCGCGGTCAGCCCGAATTACTGCTCTTTATGCTTCCCGGCATTCTGATGGCGCTGCTGCAGGTGGAGAGCCCGCTGAAAAGCACGCTGCTGATGGGGCTGTGGGGGACGTTACTGGCCGCGCTACTGCTGAACAGCAGCCTCTTTATCCACGGCAACGGATTTTTTGTGCTCGCCTGGAGCCTCAGCGCGCTGTTCTGGGCAGGCTGCGGCGCCTTACTGGTGCGGCTGATGCAGATCGTGATGGCGTCACTTAACTAAGCTCAGCCGTGCTGCTCACGCCCGAAAGTAAAAAGGCGAGACACTGGTGTCTCGCCTTTTTTATCGAGGCTTTCCGCCCCTATGCGGCAAAACCCAGATTCTCTTTGGTCCAGGCCGCAAACTCGGTGTAACCACCGATATGTTTTTCATCCACAAAGATCTGCGGCACGGTAGAAACCGGTTTGCCCGCACTCGCTTCCAGATCGGCTTTAGTGATGCCTTCCGCCTGAATATCGACATACTGATAGCTAAAATCGTCCCGCTCGGCAGTTAGCTTATCAGCCAGTTCATGAGCGCGAACACAGTAGGGACAGCCTGGACGACCAAAAATAACAGCAATCATAGAAAACTCCTTGCAGCGACTGTTGTGTGATGTACGTCACACAACTAAACAGAGAATGGCAACCATGATGCCCGCTCGTATCGCTTAAAGAAAGCAGGATTTGCCTGTTAGTCTGATGCCCGCACGCTATGTTAAGCGTCAGGAAGCGTCTGAAACAGAGGCTTTTTTGCCGGTGCGGCGGCCACAGCCCGCGCAAATTTTGGGTTGTTGACCATAATTGACCCTCAGTAGCCCGTGAAGGCAGGAGAGTGTGATGCAGAGTGTAGCCAGATTACCGCGATTTGTGGTGGTGATGGAGGCGGCTGGCGGCCTGTTAATTCTGGGGGCGCTGCTGCTAATAAACCACTGGCTGCCTGTGCCAGGTCTGGCTGAGCCAAAAACGCTGGCCACGCTGCTGTTTATCGCCGGGGTCGTGCTGATGCTGCCCGCCGCCTGGCTGTTGATGTGGCGCACCGCAAAAGCGATAGCCCCACAGCTGTTTAACCAAACCGATAAAAGAAAATAATGTTGCTGGAGACTTTATGACACCGACCATTGATTTACTGTGCAGCCACCGTTCAATCCGCGCCTTTACCGACCAGCCGGTCAGTGAAGCGCAGCGCGAAGCGATTATTACTGCGGCGCAATCGGCGTCCACATCCAGTTTTCTGCAATGCTCCTCCATTGTCCGCATCACCGACAAAGCGCTGCGCGACAAGCTGGTCACGCTGACGGGCGGACAAACCTGGGTCGGAGAGGCTGCCGAATTCTGGGTCTTCTGCGCTGACTTCAATCGTCATCTGCAGATTTGCCCGGATGCCCAGCTGGGTCGTGCCGAGCAGCTGCTACTGGGCTGCGTCGACACCGCGCTGATGGCGCAGAATGCAATGGTGGCCGCAGAGTCGCTGGAGCTGGGCGGCGTCTTTATCGGCGGGATCCGTAACAACATCGCCGAGGTGACCGAGCTGCTGGGCCTGCCGAAATTTGTGCTGCCGCTCTTTGGTTTCTGCCTGGGTCATCCGGAGTCAAAGCCGGACGTGAAACCGCGCATGCCACACGCCATGCTGGTGCATGAAAACCGCTATCAGCCACTGGATAAAAACGTGCTGGCCGAATACGATAGCCGCACTGAACTCTATTATCAGCAACGAGACAGCAACCAGCGTAGCGAAACCTGGAGTGAGCTGATTCAGCGCCTGATCATCAAAGAGACACGCCCGTTTATGCTGGATTATCTGCATCAGCAGGGCTGGGCAACACGCTAAGCCAGGAGCGGAGAGCAGAGATGAAAATCGCCATTTTGTCCCGTGATGCCACGCTTTACTCCAGTCGCCGGCTGCAGGATGAAGCGGTAGCTCGCGGTCATGAGGTGCAAATCATCGATCCGCTCTCCTGCTATATGAACATCAATCCGGCCTCTCCGGCGGTTCACTATTGCGGTGAACCGCTGGGCCATTTTGATGCGGTGATCCCGCGCATCGGCAACGCCATCACCTTTTACGGAACGGCGGTGCTGCGACAGTTTGAGATGTGCGGCAGTTACACGCTGAATGCCTCCGCCGCGATTACCCGCACCCGCGACAAATTACGCTCGCTGCAGCTGCTGGCGCAGGAGGGCATCGACATGCCGGTTACCGGCTTTGCCTCCTCACCCGATGACACCGACGATCTGATCGCCATGGTGGGCGGCGCGCCGCTGGTGGTAAAGCTGGTGGAGGGCACGCAGGGTATCGGTGTGGTGCTGGCGGAAACGCGGCAGGCGGCAGAAAGCGTTATCGATGCCTTTCGCGGCCTCAACGCCCATATCCTGGTGCAGGAGTTTATCAAAGAGGCCCGGGGACGCGATGTGCGCTGTCTGGTCATCGGCAATCAGGTGGTGGCGGCGATTGAGCGGGTAGCGAAAGAGGGCGATTTTCGCTCCAATCTGCATCGCGGCGGCAAAGCCTGTCCGGTGGAGATAACCCCTCAGGAGCGGGAAATTGCGGTGAAAGCCGCCGCTACGCTTGGGCTGGAGGTTGCGGGTGTCGATATTCTGCGCGCGCATCGCGGTCCGCTGGTGATGGAGGTTAACGCTTCCCCCGGTCTGGAAGGTATTGAAACCTGCAGTGAACTGAACCTCGCCGCGCTGATGATCGCGCGCATTGAACAGCAAACCATCCCCGGGCTCCGTCCTAAAACCGCAGGCTGAAACGCGCTTTTCAGCAGTTTTCGTGGCATCGTCGCCCGTTTTTCCGTAAGCTAAGTCGCCTGTTTATCACCCCACTGGGATTTTACGATGGATTCTCTTGTCGTTCCGGATATCGACCTGTTGCGTCGCTGGCTGGATCAGCAAAATATCACCTGGTTCGAATGCGATGCCTGTCAGGCACTTCATCTGCCGCACATGCAAAACTTTGATGGGGTGTTTGACGCCAAAATCGATCTGGTCGACAACGTCATCCTGTTCTCGGCGCTGGCTGAAGTAAAGCCCACGGCGCTGATTCCGCTGGTCGGCGATCTGTCGCAGATCAACGCCAGCTCGCTGACGGTAAAAGCGTTTATCGACATTCAGGATGACAATCTGCCGAAGCTGATTGTCTGCCAGTCAATGACGACCACCGCCGGATTAACGTTTGGTCAGTTCTCGCACTTTATGAAACAGAGCGAAGAGCAGATCTCGATGGTGATCCTGGAAGCCTTTGCCAACAATCTGCTGATTGTCGGCGAGGAAGAAGAGCACGTTGCGGTCTCCAGCGTGCATTCGGTGCTGCACTAGCCCGACCCCTCCAGACTAAGCCGTCCCTGAGACGGCTTTTTTATACCCGCCGCCTGCCGCCACCTTTTTTTATTCTGCATTTTGCCCTTTAATGCCAGATATCTGTCGTCGTTTATGCCATCAAAGCCGAACCTCATAGCTCAAACATGCATAAAATATCGGTTTCAGGCGTTTTTTACGCTGGGGTCTGGTGCAGCATGAGCAGGGGGGCTATGCTTGCGGGGCTGTAACAGGCGCGTAACTGCGCTTCAGATATAGGATTTTGCTATTAAACTCCCGCTGAATAATGATTCATTGTGTCACTGACGTCCTGTACAGAACGCAATGCAGGGATCTCAGGTTTGCAGCGTTGTTATGACCCGCTCAGGAGGATGGAAAACATGTTCAACTCACGTCAGAAATGGCTGTCAGCTGTGGTAGCGGCTTCGCTGATGGTCGCGTCGGCCAGCAGCATGGCGGAAGATAAAACGCTGCACGTCTACAACTGGTCCGATTATATTTCGCCAGATACCGTGCCGAACTTTGAAAAGCAGTCCGGCATCAAGGTTGTCTACGATGTCTTTGACTCCAACGAAGTGCTGGAAGGCAAACTGATGGCGGGCAGTACCGGCTACGATGTCGTGGTGCCATCCTCCAGCTTCCTGGCGCGTCAGCTTCAGTCCGGGGTATTCCAGCCGCTGGATAAGAGCAAACTGCCGAACTACAAAAACCTCGATCCGGCGCTGATGGAAAAAGTGGCGCAGCACGATCCGGGTAACAAATATGCGATTCCTTACCTGTGGGGCACCACCGGCATCGGCTATAACGTCGACAAGGTGAAGGCCGCGCTGGGAACCGATGCGCCGCTCAACAGCTGGGACCTGGTGATGAAGCCGGAAAACCTTGAGAAGCTGAAAAGCTGTGGTGTCTCATTCCTGGATGCGCCGGAAGAGATTTTCGCTACCGTGCTGAACTATCTGGGCAAGGATCCTAACTCTTCGGATGCCAAAGATTATTCCGGTGCGGCGACAGACCTGCTGCTGAAGCTGCGTCCGAATATCCGCTATTTCCACTCGTCTCAGTACATCAACGATCTGGCCAACGGCAATATCTGCGTGGCGATCGGCTGGTCAGGTGACATCCTGCAGGCGAAAAACCGTGCGGATGCAGCGAAAAATGGTGTGCACCTGGGCTACAGCGTGCCGAAAGAGGGGGCACTGGCCTTCTTCGACATGATGGCGATTCCGAAAGATGCGAAAAACATCGACGGCGCCTATGCCTGGCTGAACTACATCATGGATCCGAAAGTGATCGCTGATGTCTCCAATAAAATGAACTATGCCAACGGCAACAAAGCGTCACTGCCGCTGATCAATGCCGACATCCGTAACAACCCGGGTATCTTCCCGACGCCGGAAGCGATGTCGAAATTGTTTGTGCTGAAAGTCCAGGATCCGAAACTGGATCGTGTGCGTACGCGTGCATGGACTAAAGTAAAAAGTGGTAAGTAGTTCGTCCCGAACGGATTGACCTGTCACGTAACAGCAACAGAGGCGCAGTGTCGGCCTCTGTTGTGCCATTTTAGCGGCGGATTTTGCCGCGATGTTCCGCCTGGCTCCGGAGAGAGATAGTAGTGAACGATGCCATTCCCCGTCCTCAAAACAAAACCGCAAAGGCGTTAACGCCGCTGCTGGAGATTCGCAATCTGACCAAATCCTTTGACGGCCAGCACGCCGTGGATGATGTCAGTCTGACCATTTACAAAGGTGAAATTTTCGCGCTGCTGGGCGCGTCAGGCTGCGGCAAATCAACGCTGCTGCGGATGCTGGCCGGATTTGAGCCACCGACCAGCGGCCAGATTGTGCTGGATGGTCAGGATCTGTCGCACGTGGCCCCCTATCAGCGCCCGATCAATATGATGTTCCAGTCCTATGCGCTGTTCCCGCACATGACGGTGGAGCAGAACATCGCCTTTGGCCTGAAGCAGGATCGCCTGCCGAAAGGGGAGATCGCCAGCCGGGTCGCCGAGATGCTGTCGCTGGTGCACATGCAGGAGTTTGCCAGACGCAAACCGCACCAGCTCTCCGGCGGGCAGCGTCAGCGTGTTGCGCTGGCACGCAGCCTGGCGAAGCGGCCTAAACTGCTGCTGCTGGATGAGCCGATGGGCGCGCTGGATAAGAAGCTGCGTGACAGGATGCAGCTGGAGGTGGTCGATATTCTGGAGCGGGTTGGTGCGACCTGCGTGATGGTGACGCACGACCAGGAAGAGGCGATGACCATGGCCGGCCGTATCGCGATCATGAATCGCGGCAAGTTCGTGCAGATCGGTGAGCCGGAAGAGATCTATGAGCATCCAACCAGCCGCTACAGCGCCGAGTTTATCGGTTCGGTTAACGTCTTCGAAGGCTTGCTGCGTGAACGTCAGGCGGACGGCCTGGTGATCGACAGCCCCGGCCTGATGCATCCGTTAAAAGTCGACTCCGATGTCTCGGTGGTGGATAACGTCCCGGTTCATGTCGCGCTGCGTCCGGAAAAAGTGATGCTGTGCGATGAGGTGCCTGCCGATGGCTGCAACTTTGCGGTGGGTGAGGTGGTTCACATCGCCTATCTTGGCGACCTCTCTATCTTCCACGTCCGTCTGCATAGCGGACAGATGATCAGTGCACAGTTGCAGAACGCGCATCGCTACCGCAAAGGGCTGCCCACCTGGGGTGACGAAGTCCGCCTCTGCTGGGAAAGCGACAGCTGCGTGGTGTTGACGGTTTAAGGAGCGGCTATGAGCCAGATTTTCCAACGCGCCAAAGCGCCCGCCCGGCTGGTCGGCACGCCACTGCAACGCTGGGCCACCCGGGTCAAAATGCAGCATGGCCGCAAGCTGGTCATTGCGCTGCCTTACCTGTGGCTGGTGCTGCTGTTTCTGCTGCCCTTTCTGACGGTGCTGAAGATCAGCTTCGCGGACATCGCGCGGGCGATCCCCCCTTACACCGAGCTGGTGAGCTGGGCGGACGATCAGTTCAGCATTGTACTCAACTTTGGCAACTACCTGACGCTGACCGACGACCCGCTCTACATCGACGCCTATCTGCAATCCCTGAAGGTAGCGGCGATTTCGACGGTCATCTGTCTGCTGATTGGTTATCCGCTCGCCTGGGCTGTTGCACACAGCAAGCCGTCGATGCGCACGATTCTGCTGTTACTGGTGATCCTGCCGTCGTGGACCTCCTTTCTGGTGCGCGTTTACGCCTGGATGGGGCTGCTGAACAATAACGGGATTCTCAACCGTTTTCTGATGTGGCTCGGCGTGATCGATCATCCGCTGGTGATCCTTTATACCAACACCGCCGTCTATATCGGTATCGTCTACTGCTATCTGCCGTTTATGGTGCTGCCGATCTACACCGCGCTGACCCGTATCGACTACTCGCTGGTGGAAGCGTCACTGGATCTGGGGGCGCGTCCGCTCAAAACCTTTTTCAGCGTCATCGTGCCGCTGACTAAAGGCGGCATTATCGCCGGATCGATGCTGGTCTTTATCCCGGCGGTCGGGGAGTATGTGATTCCTGAACTGCTGGGCGGGCCGGACAGCATCATGATTGGCCGTATTCTGTGGCAGGAGTTCTTCAATAACCGTGACTGGCCGGTGGCCTCTGCGCTGGCGGTGATTATCCTGCTGATCCTGATTCTGCCGATCATCTGGTTCCATAAGCATCAAAACCGTGAAATGGGAGAGAAGGCATGAATAATCTGCCCACCATTCGCTCACCCTGGCGAACCGGTATTCTGGTCTGCTGTTTCCTGTTCCTCTATGCGCCGATGCTGCTGCTGGTGGTTTACTCCTTTAACAGCTCACCGCTGGTGACGGTGTGGGAGAATTTCTCTTTCCACTGGTACAAGGTGCTCTTCCAGGACAGCGCGATGATTGATGCGGTGCTGCTGAGTCTGAGCATTGCCGGGCTTTCCGCCACCATGGCTGTGGTGCTGGGCACGCTGGCGGCGGTCATCATCGTGCGCTTCGGGCGGTTCCGCGGACATAACGGGTTTGCCTTTATGCTCACCGCGCCGCTGGTGATGCCCGACGTGATCACCGGACTGTCGCTGCTGCTGCTGTTTGTGGCGATGGGCAACGCCTTTGGCTGGCCCAGCGAACGCGGCATGCTCACCATCTGGCTGGCACACGTGACCTTCTGTACCGCCTATGTGGCGGTGGTGATCAACTCGCGTCTGCGTGAACTGGACCGCTCGATTGAAGAGGCGGCGATGGACTTAGGCGCCACGCCGCTGAAGGTCTTCTTCGTGATTACCGTGCCGATGATTGCGCCGGCTATCGTGACCGGCTGGCTGCTGGCGTTTACCCTGTCACTCGACGATCTGGTGATCGCCAGCTTTGTCACCGGGCCCGGTGCCACCACGCTGCCCATGGCGATCTTTGCCACCGTGCGGCGCGGCGTGAATCCGGAAATCAACGCGCTGGCGTCGCTGATTCTGTTTGTGGTCGGTTTAGTGGGTTTTATCGCCTGGCGGGTAATGGCGAACGAAGAAAAACAGCGTTTAAGCGATATTCAGAAAGCTAAACGTGGCTGAAATCGTTAACCTTTGCCACTATATGAACGGGCCGGTTTAACCGGCCCGTTTTTCGATCGGGTGGAGCCACGGACTATGTCAGAAATCTTTAAAAGCAGTGCCACGCTTTCCGATGCGCCGGTGCCGGTCAGTGTGGCGGGCATTGCCATCATTGCCACCCGCGGCCTGAGCGTCCTGATGCTGGCCAATGAGCTGGGCTACAGCGAAATCGCCAACTTTGTTCACCGCAGCGCTCAGTCCTGGGACTCTACGCTTATCTTTATCGCCAGCCAGCTGATCTTCCTGTTTGAGCTGCGCTGCGCCTTTACCCTGATGCGCGGCAGTAATGCCGGACGCTGGGGCTATGTGGCGACCCAGGTGCTCGTGCTGGGCTACATGTTGGTGGCCTCGCTGGGCTGGATCTACCCTGAGATTTTCAGTATCGACGGCGACAACAACGTCCAGATTATTCACCACACCCTGACGCAGAAAATCCCCGATCTGCTGGTGCTGATGCTGCTGTTTCTGCCTGCCAGCAGCCGCGCTTTTTTCAGAAAGCGGTGATACAATCGCGCTCCGCCCGACCCGATCGTTAAGGCTTTACCATGCACTGCGCGCTTTATGACGCCAACCGTTGCCGCTCCTGTCAGTGGCTCGACAAACCCTATTCCACTCAGCTCAGCGACAAACAGTCACTGCTGGAACAGCTGCTGGCTGAACAGCCGGTCGCGGCCTGGTTGCCGCCGGTGGTATCACCGCAGCAGGCGTTCCGTAATAAAGCGAAAATGGTCGTCAGCGGCAGCGTTGAGCGTCCGGTGCTGGGCCTGTTGTCCCGGGAGGGGGAGGCGGTCGATCTGTGTGCGTGCCCGCTCTATCCGGACAGTTTTCAGCCCGTCTTTGCCGCACTGAAACCTTTTATCGCGCGTGCCGGGCTGACGCCCTATAACGTGGCGCGCAAGCGTGGAGAACTGAAGTTTCTGCTGATTACCGAAAGTCAGCAGGGCGGTATGATGCTGCGCTTTGTCCTGCGATCGACGGCGAAGCTGGAACAGCTGCGTGCGGCGTTGCCGTGGCTGCAACAGCAGCTGCCACAGTTGACGGTCATCTCTGCCAACATTCAGCCGGTACATATGGCGATTCTGGAGGGCGATGAGGAGATAGCGCTGACGCCGGATCAGTCGCTGGCGGAGAACTTCAATGGCGTGCCGCTCTGGATCCGTCCGCAGAGTTTCTTTCAGACCAACCCGCAGGTTGCCAGCACGCTTTATGCCACTGCCCGCGACTGGGTCCGCGCACTGCCGGTCAACAGCATGTGGGATCTCTTCTGCGGCGTGGGCGGTTTCGGTCTGCACTGTGCGACACCGGCGATGCAGCTGACCGGGATTGAGATCAGCACCGAGGCGATTGCCTGCGCTCAGCGCTCCGCCGCGATGCTGGGGCTGGAGAAGGTGCAGTTTGCGGCGCTGGATTCGACGGCGTTTGCCACCGGGCGGGACGCGGTGCCGCAGCTGGTGCTGGTCAATCCGCCCCGTCGCGGGATTGGCAAGGCGCTGTGTGACTATCTGAGCCAGATGGCACCCGATTATCTGCTCTACTCAAGCTGTAATCCGCAGACCATGGCGCAGGATATCGCCCGACTGAGCGCGTATGAGATCACGAAGGTGCAGCTCTTCGATATGTTTCCTCATACCGCCCATTTTGAGGTGCTGACGCTGTTAACCCGCCGCCAGCAGCCGTAGATCGCGGAGGCGGGCGCTGCGATCGGGAGGCTTACTCCGGGAACCACTTCTGATTGAGCTGCTGCCAGCTGCCGTTCGCTTTCAGCGCGGCGAGCGCCTGGTTAAACTCATCGCGCAGCGCCGTATTGCCCTTACGTACGGCAATGCCAAGGCCGGTGCCAAAGTAGTCCGTGTCGGTCACATGCTCACCGACCGTAGCCAGCTCCGGATTGTTCTTCAGCCACTGATTCACCACCGCGCTGTCGCCAAATACCCCATCCAGCCGGCCACTCTTCATGTCGAGAATCGCATTCTGGTAGCTGTCATAGGCCACCACTTTCACTTCCGGATGTTTTTCCTGCAGGTACTTCTGGTGCGTGGTGCCGTTTTCCACGCCGATGCGCTTGCCTTTCAGGTCGCTGAATTGACTGAACTGGCCTTTACGGGCGATCACGATCGCTGAGTTCGCATAGTAAGGCTGGGTAAAATCGACCTGTTTGCTGCGCTCTGCGGTGATATCCATGCCGGAGATGACCGCGTCATAGCGGCGGAACTTCAGGGAAGGGATCAGGCTGTCGAAGGCGTTATTGGTAAACGTACACTCCGCTTTCATCTGCTGACAGAGCGCTTTAGCCAGATCGATATCAAAACCCACCAGGTTATTTTCCCCGTCGAGAGATTCAAACGGCGGATAGGTGGCGGAAGCGGCGAAGCGAATTTTTTCCGCTGCCTGAGCGGTGATCGCCAGTGACGCCAGCGCCGCGGCAATAATCCATTTTTTCATTGTAAAAATCCTGTGTTGTGGTCAGCCAGAGAAGGCGATACCCTGCCACAGATTGAATGTTTATGCAATTATTGTGATTTTCCAGGCGGGAAGGGCGAGCGAGCTCGCCCGGGGATCAGCTGCGTCTTTCAAAGGCCAGCGCACGTCTTTCGATCAGTCGCATCATCAGCGTCAGCAGACCGTTCACGCAGAGATAAATCAGGCCGGCTGCGGCATAGACGGTGACGTCATAGGTCCGGCCATAGAGCAGCTGACCGTGGCCCATCACTTCCATCAGGGTGATGGTGTAGGCCAGTGAGGTGCCCTTGAAGACCAGCACCACCTCATTGGAGTAGGAGGAGAGGGCGCGTTTAAATGCATAAGGCAGAAGAATACGCAGGGTATCTTTTCGGCGCATGCCGAGCGCTGCACACGACTGCCACTGCCCGGCAGGGATCGCTCGCACGGCACCGTAGAAGAGCTGGGTGGTATAGGCTGCGCTGTTCAGCGACAGGGCCAGCATCGCGCAGAGCCAGGGCTGTGAGAGTAAATGCCACAGCCAGGGGATCTGCTGAAGCGAGGGAAACTGTCCCGGCCCGTAGTAGATCAGGAAGATCTGCACCAGCAGCGGGGTGCCGGTAAACAGCGTAATAAATCCTTTTACCAGCGGCGAAAACAGCGGGGTTTTCAGTGACAGCACCACGGTGAAGAGCAGCGCAAGCAGCAGGGCCAGGATCAGCGAGGCCGCGGTGAGCGTCAGACTGGTGTGCAGCCCTTTCAGGAGTTCAGGCAGGTAAGCCAGCATTAGCTGTTCCCCCGTTCAAAGCGGGTAGTGCGCAGTTCGATGCGGCGCAGTACCGCCTGGCTGAACAGCGTAATCACTAAATAGATTGCCGCCGCCACAAAGAACCAGGTAAAGGGCTCCTGGGTGCGGGTAGCGATACTTTTGGTCTGCAGCATCAGATCGTTAACGCTGATCAGCGAAACCAGGGCGGTATCTTTCAGCAGAACCAGCCACTGATTGCCCAGACCGGGCAGGGCATGACGCCACATCTGCGGCATAATCAGCCGCAAAAAAATGGCCGATTTTTTCATGCCCAGCGCCTGGCCCGATTCCCACTGGCCGACCGGAACCGCTTTCAGCGCGCCGCGCAGCGTTTGTGAGGCATAGGCGGCATAGAGCATCGCCAGCGCAATCACGCCACACAGGAACGGACTGACATCGAAGTTCTCAATCTGCATCTGCACCGGCAGCTGAAACAGGCCGAAGTTAAGCGTGAAGCCGTCGGACAGGGTCAGGAGCAGCTGAGAGGCACCGAAATAGATAAACAGCACCACCAGAATTTCCGGCAGGCCGCGAATCAGGGTCACCAGGCCGGTGCCGATCCACGCCAGCGGTCTGAGGCGCAGTGACTCCCAGCCAGCAAACAGCATCGCCAGCACGAGGCCAGCGATGAGAGCACAAACGGCAAGGCCGACGGTCATACCGGCGGCGCTTGCAAGGGTCATCATTTCATTCATCAGAGATTACTGCTGGAACCATTTGCTGTAGATGGTTTTGTACGTCCCGTCAGCTTTGATCTTATCCAGTGCGCCGTTGAATTTGCTCTGCAGCTCGGTGTTACCGGTGCGCACCGCGATGCCCAGGCCGGTACCAAAGTAGGCTTTGTCCGTTACTTTGTCACCGACAGCCGCCAGCGCAGGGTTCTGCTTCAGCCATTCGTTGACCACGGCGGTATCACCGAACACGGCATCAATACGGCCATTTTTCAGATCCAGAACGGCATTCTGATAGCTGTCGTAAGGCACAGTGGTAATTTCGCTGTGTTTTTCCGTCAGGTACTTCTGATGGGTGGTGCCGTTCTGAACGCCTACGCGCTTGCCTTTCAGCGCCTCAACGCTGGCCACTTTGCCTTTCTGGGCAACAAACAGCGCTGAGTTGTCATAGTAAGGCTTGGTGAACAGGACCTGCTTTTCACGCTCCGGAGTAATATCCATGCCGGCCATCACCGCATCAAAGCGGCGGAACTTTAGGCTTGGGATCAGGCTGTCGAACGCCTGATTGGTAAAGGTGCAGGTTGCGTCGATCTCTTTACAGAGCGCATTGGCCAGATCGACATCAAAGCCCTGAATCTTATTGTCCGCATCCACAAACTCAAACGGAGGATAGGAGGCTTCGGTAGCAAAACGAATCGTCTGCGCCGCCGTAGCGGTCAGGCTAAAACCAGCGAGCAGTGCAGCAAGTACCATTTTTTTCATTTTTAGCATCCTGACTTAGTGCGAAAGATAGTGAGCAAACGCCTCGGTTTGCGGCTGTGTAAAGCGGCTGGCATCGCCCTGTTCCACAATATGACCGTTCTCCATGTAAACCACGCGGCTGGCGGTTTTACGTGCCACTTCCACTTCATGGGTCACGATCACCTGGGTGATACGGGTCTGCGCCAGTTCGCGAATAATTGAGACAATCTGTGCGGTAATTTCGGGATCCAGCGCGGCGGTTGGCTCATCGAACAGCAGTACCTGCGGCTCCATCATCAGCGCACGGGCAATCGCCACGCGCTGCTGCTGACCTCCTGAGAGGTGGAGCGGAAAGCGGTCGCTGTAAGGGGTCAGACGCAGCCGGTCAAGCAGCCGGTCGGCGCGGGCGCGGGCATCGCTCTTGCTGAGCCCCAGCACCCGGCAGGGCGCTTCCATTAGATTCTGCAGCACGGTGAGATGCGGCCAGAGATTATATTGCTGAAAGACCATACCCACGTTCTGACGCAGCTCCCGAATCGCGGCATCGGAAGGCTTCTGACTGAAGTCGAACTGATTACCGGCAATCTGCAACTGACCTGAACGCGGCTGCTCCAGCAGGTTGAGGACCCGCAGCAGGGAACTCTTGCCAGCGCCGCTGGGGCCCAGCAGCACCAGGGTCTCGCCCTGAGGGCACTCAAGGTTGATGTCGAACAGCGCCTGATGAGCACCGTAGAAGCAGTTTATTGCGTTTAGTTGAATACTCATGCGCCAGATTTGAATAGCTATTAGTGCCGCGGATTTTAACGTCACCAGAATAGTTATGCAATTCAGGCGGGTTAAAATTTGTAAAACAGGGGGTAAACAGCAAAAGCTTAGCAGAAAATCATGCCCTCTCCGGGGGGGGCTGGCAGGGTGCAGAGATAAAAAAAGCGCGGCAGTGAGGCTGGCCGCGCTTCTCATGACTGTCTGATCTATTTTCGCGTTTTTTCCAGCATCTGGCTCAGGCTGCCACCGTCGGCATGCGCAGGATTTCCCATGTAGCGCACGTCATCCACCACCCAGCAGCTGCCCTGATGGATCATCAGCACTTCATCCTGCCACTGACGGTTGTCACGGCTCAGGTCAACCCGCAACGGAATGTTGCGCGCATCGCGGTTCGGAATCGTTGAGGCATCGGCCACGCTGGCGGCTGTCGGACCCTGCGAGAGGCTGGAGAAGATATCGCCATTGCGCCACTGCGCACCGGCGTTGCTGCCGCTGGCCGCCTGTAACGCACGATAAAGCGCGTCACTCAGGTAGGGACGGTATTTCGCCAGCGTGTTGCTGTCGGGCAGTCCCGGCACCGGCTGTTCGATCCGCAGGTCATAAAACTGCTGAGCGACCTGGTCAGGACCGCCCTCAATGCAGGGCGCGGTTCGCGGCCCATTATCCTTAATCACGGGCTCCACGGTGGTACAGGCGCTGAGCAACAGGGCAGCCGGGATCATCAGCGCAAACGCATTGTTTCTCATCTCGATTTCCTTATGGTTCTCTGGCAAGGTGCCTTTTTTAGCATAGAGTATAGCCATGCTTTTTAGTCGATAGAGCCTTAGTCCGGTTTTCAACAAGGAGAATGCGATGAAATTTTCAACCACCCCAACTCTGGAAGGTCACAGCATCAGCGACTATTGCGGCGTAGTCACCGGTGAAGCGATTCTGGGTGCCAACATCTTCCGTGATTTTTTTGCCGGGATCCGCGACGTGGTCGGTGGCCGTTCCGGTGCTTATGAGAAAGAGCTGCGCAAGGCGCGCGAGATCGCTTTTGACGAGCTGGAAGCGCAGGCGAAAGCGCTGGGCGCCAACGCTGTGGTCGGCATCGACATTGATTACGAAACGGTGGGCAAAGAGAGCAGCATGCTGATGGTCAGCGTCACCGGCACGGCGGTGATCCTGCGTTGAGACGCCTGCTGTTGCTGCTGACGGCGCTGCTGCTGACCGGCTGCCAGACCGGCATAGAATCCCGCGACGGCTACTGGGCCGACCTGCGGCATCCGGCACAGGGTGCGCGCCCACGGGTGAAGGTGATCGTGATCCACTACACGGCCGAAGACTTTTCGTCGTCGCTGGCAACGCTGACGGATCGGGAGGTCAGCGCGCACTATCTGATCCCCCGTCAGCCGCCACAGCGCGCCGGGAAAGGGATTATCTGGCAGCTGGTGCCGGAGCAGCAGCTGGCCTGGCACGCCGGGCCCAGCTTCTGGCGCGGGGCCACCCGTATCAATGACACCTCGATTGGGATTGAACTGGTGAACCGGGGCTATCGTCGCACGCCGACCGGTCCCGAATGGCAGCCCTTTACGGTTGCACAGATGACGGCGCTGGAGGCGCTGCTGCGGGATATTGCCCGGCGTTACGCGATCCCACCGGAAAATATCGTTGGCCACAGTGATATCGCGCCGCAGCGCAAGCAGGATCCGGGGCCGTGCTTTCCCTGGCAACAGCTGGCGCAGCGCGGACTCGTTGCCTGGCCGGATAGCCGTCGGGTGCAGTTCTGGCTGGCTGGCAAGACGCCGCACGCGGCGGTGCCCGCAGAGCAGGTTCTGACCCTGTTAAGCCGCTACGGCTATCCGGTGAGTGACGGGATGAGCGCGCGTGAGCAGCAGAAGGTGATTGCCGCCTTCCAGATGCATTTCCGGCCCGCGGATTATCGTGGGCTGCCTGATGCTGAGACGGCTGCGATAGCCGCCGCGCTGCTGGAACGCTATGGCGCGGCGCAGTAGCCGTTACTGCTGCAGAAACGCCTTCCAGTGTGCGACCACCTGTTCCAGCGCGGCACGATCCGTATCCAGATGGGTGACCAGACGGGTGCGGGTGCCCGCGCTGATTAATACCCCACGCGCTTTCATCCACTCGCCCAGCGGCCTGACCTGCGCCTCCGGCACGGCAACAAACAGCATGTTCGTCTGCTGCTCAATGACGTTGACACCCAGCTCATGCAACTGCTCACCCAGCCAGGCGGCATTGTCATGATCTTCCTGCAGCCGCGCCACGTTGTGTTCTAACGCGTAAAGGCCGGCTGCCGCCAGAATGCCCGCCTGACGCATGCCGCCGCCAGTCATTTTCCGCCAGCGACGTGCGCGCTCAATCAGCGCCGTGTTGCCGCACAGCAGGGACCCCACCGGTGTCCCCAGACCTTTTGAGAGACAGATAGTGAGACTGTCGCAGTAGCGGGCAATCGCCGCCAGCGTGGTCTGCTGCGCCACCACCGCATTAAAGATCCGTGCGCCATCAATGTGCAGCGCCAGCTGATGCGCGCGGGTAAAGGTCCAGGCCTGTTCCAGATAAGCCAGCGGCAGCACTTTACCGTGATGGGTGTTCTCCAGACTCAGCAGTCGGGTGCGGGCAAAGTGAATATCATCCGGCTTGATAGCGGCCGCCACCACGTCGAGCGGCAGAGTACCGTCCTCGCTGGCCAGCACCGGCTGGGGCTGAATACTGCCCAGCACCGCCGCGCCACCCGCCTCATATTTGTAGTTGTGCGCCTGCTGACCCACGATATATTCATCGCCGCGTTCACAGTGGCTCAGCAGCGCCACCAGGTTTGCCTGGGTACCGGTCGGAAAAAAGAGCGCGGCGGCTTTGCCGCTGAGTCGTGCCGCCTCCGCCTCCAGCGCATTCACGGTCGGATCGTCACGGTAGACATCATCACCGGTTTCGGCAGACATCATCGCGTTCAGCATGGCGGCGCTGGGCCGGGTCACGGTATCACTGCGTAAATCGATCACCTTATGCTCCTGAACGTAGCGGAAGACAAAAAAAAGGCGGGCATCGCGCCCGCCTGGATGGAACCCCTGTTTTACCGCAGCCAGTTGGTTTTCGCCAGTTCTACCACTTCATCCCCGCGACCGTTCATAATGGCGCGCAGCATGTAGAGGCTGAAGCCTTTGGCCTGCTCCAGTTTGATCTGCGGCGGCATCGCCAGCTCCTCTTTGGCGGTGATGACATCGACCAGCACCGGCCCGTCATGAGCAAATGCCTGCTCCAGCGCGCCATTGAGTTCTGACGCTTTCTCCACCCGGATCCCTTTGATGCCGCAGGCCTGAGCGATGGCGGCAAAGTCGGGATTGTCCAGTTCGGTGCCGTCGGTCAGGTAGCCGCCCGCTTTCATCTCCATCGCCACAAAGCCCAGCACGCTGTTGTTGAAAATCACCAGTTTCACCGGCATTTTCAGCTGCGCCAGCGAGATAAAATCGCCCATCAGCATGCTGAATCCGCCGTCGCCACACAGCGCCACCACCTGACGATTCCGATCGATGGACTGCGCGCCCAGCGCCTGCGGCATGGCGTTTGCCATCGAGCCGTGGTTAAACGACCCCAGCAGGCGACGTCTGCCGTTCATCTTCAGGTAGCGCGCCGCCCAGACGGTAGGCGTGCCGACGTCACAGGTGAAAATCGCATCCTCGCTGGCGTAGTGGCTGATCTGCTGCGCCAGATATTGCGGATGGATAGGCTGTTTGTCATTGGGCTGTGCCAGCTCATCCAGACTTTTCCTCGCCTCACGATAGTGCTTAACGGCGCTGTCGAGATGGGTACGATCGTTTTTGTGCGTCAGCTGCGGCAGCAGCGCCTGCAGGGTGGTTTTCACGTCACCGACATAGGCCTCATCAACGTGACAATGCGATCCCAGGCTGCCGGGATTGATGTCGATCTGGATGATGCGCGCCTTTTCCGGATAGAAAGCGCGATAGGGGAACTGGGTACCCAGCAGCACCAGCGTCCCGGCGTTCATCATGGCGTGGAAGCCCGATGAGAAGCCAATCAGGCCGGTCATCCCGACATCATAAGGGTTATCATATTCCAGGTGTTCTTTGCCGCGCAGCGCATGCACGATAGGGGCCTTCAGCGCTTCGGCCAGCGCGACCACTTCCTGATGTGCTCCGGCACAGCCACTGCCGCACAGCAGCGTAATGTCGCTGGCGTCGTTCAGCGTACTGGCCAGCTGAGCCAGTTCGGCAGGCTGCGGCAGAACCTGCGGCAGCTGCGGTGGATACCACTCGGTGCGGGCGCTCTCCGGCGCGGGCTGCAACGCGATATCGCCGGGTAAGACCACCACCGAAACCCCCCGGTTCAGGATCGCTTTACGCATCGCGATGCCCAGCACCTGCGGTAACTGCTCCGGATTGGAGACCAGCTCGCAGTAGTGGCTGCATTCGCGGAACAGCTCCTGCGGATGGGTTTCCTGAAAATAGCCGCTGCCGATTTCGCTGGAGGGGATGTGCGCGGCAATCGCCAGCACCGGCACGCGGTTGCGGTGGCAATCGAACAGACCGTTGATGAGATGTAAATTGCCCGGCCCGCAGGAGCCGGCGCAGACCGCCAGTTCGCCGCTGATGTGCGCTTCTGCGCCCGCCGCAAATGCCGCTACCTCTTCATGGCGCGTCGGCATCCATTCGATGGTGCCCATGCGATTAAGGCTGTCACTCAGACCGTTCAGGGAGTCCCCGGTGACGCCCCAGATGCGTTTTACGCCCGCGCTTTCCAGCGTTTTGGCGACCAGCGCCGCCACGGTTTGTTTCATGCTCTTCTCCTTTGTCGGCTTGCCCTGATGTATGACGTGACCAGAACTGAAAAAAGAAGCGTAGACGACACGGCAGAAAAGCAGGCGTGAAAAAATGCGCTGGCAGCGCCGGGGGCCGGGCAGAGGACGGGCCATTTTTCACCTCTGACCCTGTTCCCTGCGCGTTGCGCTTATTTATCGCGGCCAGGTAAATGGTGACCTGCGCATTTCAGACAGGGATCAGGCAGAGAAAAGGGCGATCAGAATCGGGGCCAGCAGGCTCATCACAAAGCCGTGTACGATGGCCGCCGGGACAATCTCATTGCCGCCCGCCCGCTGCAGCACCGGCAGGGTAAAGTCCATCGAGGTGGCGCCGCACAGGCCCAGCGCGCTCGAGCGATGGCGGCCAATCAGCGCCGGGATCAGCATGATCGCCACCAGTTCACGCACCAGGTCGTTGAAGAAGGCGGCACTGCCGATGACCGGGCCAAAGGCTTCGGTCATCAGGATCCCGGAGAGGGAGTACCAGCCAAAGCCGCTGGCCAACGCCAGACCGGTTTTCAGCGGCATGCCAAGCAGCAGCGCGGCGATCACGCCGCCAGCCAGCGCGCTGACCAGCACCACGCTGGCGACCAGCAGGCCGCGGCGGTTCAGGATAATCTGACGCAGCGTCATCCCACTGCCGCGCAGCTGAATACCGACCAGGAACAGCAGAAAGATCAGGGCATATTCGCTGGCCGTCGAGGCGTTATGCAGCAGCGGCCACTGCGTCAGGCCGAGCAGAAAACCGATCACCACCACGCCGCAGAGTTTCAGCGAGTCCAGCGCCATATGCAGCCGTGACGGCAGCTTCTCCTGGCGATGCGCATGCTGCCAGGGGGCATATTTTTCCAGTCCGCGCAGTGCCAGCAGGTTACAGATCAGGATGCAGAATGCAGCCACCAGCGCGGTGTGAAACACCGCCAGCAGATTGCTGCTGAGGTTGTCGAGAAAGGCCAGGCTGATGCCCATAAAAAACAGAATGACGTAAACCATCCAGCCCAGAAGCTGGTTGACCCGGCGCAGGGTCGCAGTCTGTCGGAAGGGTAACAGCCAGCCCGCTACCAGCGGCAGCAGAATAATCAGAAGTCCGGAGTACATAACAGCAGGTTCCATCCCTGGGAAAAGAGGCGACAAGCTAACGAAAAAGGGTGACAGAGTAAACCCCGAAAACGCGGCTTGACCGGCTGGCTTACGGCAACCATGCTTCTTATAAACTGAGGATGGACGCCTGTGATTCTGGAACATATTTATATTCGGGGTTTCCGCGGCATCAATAAGCTTTCACTGCCTTTGACCCGGACCAACCTGTTGATTGGTGAGAACGCCTGGGGCAAATCCAGCCTGCTGGATGCCCTGAGCCTGTTGCTGTCGCCGCATCAACCGGCGCACGTTTTTACGCCCGCCGATTTTCACTTTACCCCGGGTGAGGCAGACGATCCGATGCGCCGTCTGTCGGTTCTGTTTCACTTTCGCGACGATGACCGCGACGCCGATGAGCTGTTTGCTCCCTTCTGGCAGCGTGACGCTCAGGGACAGCGCAGACTCTTTTACCGCGTCAGCGCCATCTGGCGGGATAGCGGTATTGAAACCCAGCGCCGTTTTACAGACGCTGACGGTCAGCTGTTGCCTGAGCCGGGCTGTGCCGCGGCCATCGATCGGTTGCTGAAACGTCATCCGGTTCTGCGACTGCGCGATGCGCGTTTCAGCAAGCGCACCCGGGGAAGTGCGCCGCTGGATTCTGCGCATACCCCGTTGCTGGCGGGGATGGAGTCGCTGGCGCGCGATCTGGCGCGCCATCCACAGCAGCTCAGCGATGAAGCGCTGCGGCAGGGACTAAAGACCATGCAGCAGCTGATGCAGCACTACTTTCAGGTGCAGACGCCGGAAACCGGTCAGGCGGCGCGGCCGCGGGATGGGCAGACGCGCGACGGCGGGCAGGGCTGGCGGGCGCTGGATCACCTCAACCAGCTGATTGCCGGAACGGACTCCCGCAGCCGCCAGCTGATCCTGCTGCAAATTTTTACTCTGTTGATAGAGGCGCGGGGCGATCTGCCTCTGGCCGCCGATGCCCGGCCGCTGCTGTTGATTGAAGACCCGGAAACCCGGCTGCACCCGATTATGCTCTCGGTAGCGTGGAACCTGCTGAGGCTGCTGCCGCTGCAGAAAATTGCCACCACCAATTCCGCTGAGCTGCTGTCGCAGGTGCCAGTGGAAAATGTCTGCCGTCTGGTGCGTGAATCGTCACGCGTGGCGGCCTGGCGCATCGGTCCGGAAGGACTGAGTGCCGAAGAGAGTCGGCGTATCGGCTTTCATATCCGAGTCAACCGTCCTGCGGCGCTGTTCGCCCGCTGCTGGCTGCTGGTGGAGGGGGAGACCGAAGTCTGGATCATGAATGAGCTGGCGCAGCAGTGTGGCTACAACTTTGCGGCTGAAGGGATCAAAGTGATTGAGTTTGCGCAGTCCGGCCTCAAGCCCCTGCTGAAGTTTGCCCGGCGTATGGGCATCGCCTGGCATGTGCTGACCGATGGCGATCAGGCGGGGCATAAGTATGCCGCTACGGCGCGCAGTCAGCTGCAGCCGGGTGACGCGGAGCCGCGTTTTCTGACGCAGCTACCGGCGCTGGATATGGAAAATTTTCTTTATCAGCACGGCTTCCAGGAGGTTTATCATCAGATGGCGCACCTGCCGTTAAACGTTCCGATGAGTTCCAGGCGTATTATTACCAAAGCGATTCACCGCAGTTCCAAACCTGAGCTGGCGATTGCGGTAGCCTCATCGGCGGCAGAGCGCGGGCCAGAGGCGATTCCGCCACTGATGCGGCAGATGTTTGCCCGGGTTATCCGGCTGGCACAGGGGCAGGCAGACTGAATGCCCTAAATGAAAATGCCAGCGGCACGGGCTGGCATTTGGGTCCACCGTTCATAAGGGGAGAAGTGTCAGGCCACAACCTGCACCTCAACGGGGACGATGAGGCTGGCGTGATTGCCTTTCGGACCTTCATGAACATCGAACTGAACCTGCTGGCCTGCCTTTAGCGTTCGGTAGCCCTCCATCTGAATGGTGGAGTAGTGCGCAAAAATATCGTCGCCGCCTCCGATCGGACAGATAAAGCCAAAGCCTTTGGAATTATTGAACCATTTAACGGTGCCCGTCTCCATGCTTTTACTTCCCTCGCAAGACATTTTATAAGTAGGTGAGGTCTCAGACGCTGTGAGTCAGAGTTGATTAAAACTCAATCAGCCTGTGCAGGTAGAATGTAGAGAAAGCGCCGCTGGCGTCAAGCAAACCACCGGGCCAGGTGGGGAAAAAATCATCAAAATTTGAGGCAGTTAACGCTATTGCGAATTTTGTGATGCAGGTCGCGCGAGGAAATTTCTGAATAAATTTTCAGCAGCGGCCAGCGGCTTGACAGACATGTTAAACTCTCAGGATGTAGCGACGTAAAAGCTCAAAGCGAAATCTCAACGGAACACTATGGCAAACACAAACGACTGGCTTAATTTTGAACATCTGGCCGAAGACAAAGTACGCGAAGGGTTAAAGCCGCCTTCAATGTATAAAGTCATTCTGAATAATGACGATTATACACCTATGGAATTTGTTATTGACGTTGTACAAAAGTTCTTTTCTTATGATGTTGAACGTGCAACGCAGCTGATGTTGAAAGTTCACTATCACGGCAAGGCGATCTGTGGTGTATTTACTGCAGAAGTCGCCGAAACAAAAGCGGCCCAGGTGAACAACTATGCGCGGGAAAATCATCATCCGTTGCTGTGTACGCTGGAAAAAGCCTGAACACGTCTCCATATAGGAAACTGGTAAGGGCGATAATTGGGGGAGGTGCCTAATGCTCAATCAAGAACTGGAACTCAGTTTAAATATGGCTTTCGCCAGAGCGCGTGAGCACCGTCATGAATTTATGACCGTCGAGCATCTGTTACTGGCATTGCTCAGTAACCCGTCGGCCAGAGAGGCACTGGAAGCCTGTACGGTGGACCTTGTGGCTCTAAGGCAGGAACTCGAAGCCTTCATCGAACAAACCACGCCGGTGCTGCCCGCCAGCGAAGAGGAGCGTGATACCCAACCGACGCTCAGCTTCCAGCGCGTTCTGCAGCGTGCGGTTTTCCATGTCCAGTCATCCGGTCGCAGCGAAGTCTCCGGCGCGAATGTGCTGGTCGCCATTTTCAGCGAGCAGGAGTCGCAAGCGGCCTATCTGTTACGCAAACATGAAGTCAGCCGCCTTGATGTGGTGAATTTCATCTCTCACGGTACGCGCAAAGATGAGCCGGGCCAGGCGCCAGGCGCTGAAAATCCGGTTAACGAAGAGCAAGCAGGCGGGGAGGAGCGTATGGAAAACTTCACCACCAATCTTAATCAGCTTGCTCGCGTCGGTGGGATCGATCCACTGATTGGTCGCGATAAAGAGCTGGAACGTACCATTCAGGTGCTGTGCCGTCGCCGTAAAAATAACCCGCTGCTGGTGGGGGAATCCGGTGTCGGTAAAACCGCCATTGCAGAAGGTCTCGCCTGGCGCATTGAGCAGGGCGACGTGCCGGAAGTGATGAAAGAGTGCACCATCTACTCGCTGGATATTGGTTCGCTGTTAGCTGGCACCAAATACCGGGGTGACTTTGAAAAACGGTTCAAAGCGCTGCTGAAGCAGCTGGAGCAGGACGAACACAGCATTCTGTTTATCGATGAGATCCACACCATCATCGGTGCAGGGGCTGCGTCCGGTGGCCAGGTCGATGCGGCCAACCTGATCAAACCGCTGCTTTCCAGCGGCAAGATTCGGGTGATGGGTTCTACCACCTATCAGGAGTTCAGCAACATCTTCGAAAAGGATCGTGCGCTGGCGCGTCGTTTCCAGAAGATCGATATCACGGAGCCGTCTGTTGATGAGACCGTGCAGATCCTGAATGGCCTGAAAACCAAGTATGAAGCGCATCACGATGTGCGTTATACCGCGAAAGCGGTGCGCGCCGCCGTGGAGCTGGCGGTGAAATATATCAACGATCGTCATCTGCCTGACAAGGCGATTGATGTCATCGATGAAGCAGGTGCGCGTGCGCGCCTGATGCCTGCCAGCAAGCGCAAGAAAACCATCAATGTCTCCGACATTGAAACCGTGGTTGCGCGTATTGCCCGTATTCCGGAGCAAAGCGTCTCTGCAACTGACCGCGATACGCTGAAAAATCTGGGCGACCGTCTCAAAATGCTGGTCTTTGGTCAGGACAACGCCATTGAGGCGCTGACTGAAGCGATCAAAATGAGCCGCGCAGGTCTGGGTCAGGATCGCAAGCCGGTAGGTTCCTTCCTGTTTGCCGGACCAACCGGTGTCGGTAAGACAGAAGTGACCGTGCAGCTGGCGAAAGCGCTGGGTATCGAGCTGCTGCGCTTTGATATGTCTGAGTACATGGAGCGTCACACCGTCAGTCGTCTGATTGGTGCGCCTCCGGGATACGTCGGCTTTGATCAGGGCGGCCTGCTGACGGATGCCGTTATCAAGCATCCTCATGCGGTGGTGCTGCTGGATGAGATTGAGAAAGCGCACCCGGATGTGTTCAACCTGCTGCTGCAGGTGATGGACAACGGTATGCTGACCGATAACAACGGACGCAAAGCGGACTTCCGCAACGTGGTGCTGGTCATGACGACTAACGCCGGTGTGCGTGAGACAGAACGTAAGTCGATTGGCCTGATTCATCAGGACAACAGCACCGACGCAATGGAAGAGATCAAAAAGATCTTTACGCCAGAGTTCCGTAACCGTCTCGACAACATCATCTGGTTCAGTCACCTGTCACCAGAGGTGATCCATCAGGTGGTCGACAAGTTTATTGTCGAGTTGCAGGCGCAGCTGGATGCCAAAGGCGTGTCGCTGGAAGTCAGTGATGAAGCCCGCGACTGGCTGGCGGAGAAGGGTTACGACAAGGCGATGGGCGCGCGTCCGATGGCGCGTACCGTGCAGGACAGCCTGAAAAAACCATTAGCCAATGAGCTGCTGTTTGGTTCGCTGGTGGATGGTGGCTCGGTATCCGTGGCGCTGGATCGTGAGAAAGGTGAACTGACCTATCACTTCCTGAGTGCGGAAAAACGGAAAACTGAAGGCACGGTGCATTAATCGCCTGCTGCAGATGTGAAAAAGGCCGGATAATTATCCGGCCTTTTTTTTCGCTGCAACCTGAAGGGCGGCGAAATTAATGTCTGTTAGCGACTACGGAAGACAATGCGGCCTTTGCTCAGGTCGTACGGGGTCAGCTCAACGGTCACTTTGTCGCCCGTCAGGATGCGGATGTAGTTTTTGCGCATTTTACCGGAGATATGAGCAGTAACCACGTGTCCGTTCTCAAGTTCTACGCGGAACATGGTGTTAGGTAACGTATCCAGTACGGTACCTTGCATTTCAATATTGTCTTCTTTGGCCATCGAATCCTCTGGGTGTACTACCTTTCAGTTGAACCGGCAAGATAATGCCCAATTCAACGATTTATGTAAAGAACCGTCGGCGATTTTGCCAACGCTTTGCCGGGGGTGCTCGTCAGTGGCGGGCATCCGGTAAAATTAGGGTGTTTATGTGGCGTCTGCGGGGGATTAGCGGGCTAAGAATCTGTATCAACCGGTTACACGCGCACGATTGAAAACAGTTCCGAGAGTGCGTTGAGATTCCCAGCCTGGCAATTCCGGCTCGTTATTGCGAAGCGCGGACGACATACCAAACCCGACTATTATACCACTTAACCGTCTTTATGTGTGCAAAACATCTCGGCGTGACTAAAAAAGGGTCTGTGTCTGCCAGCAGCCTTCGCTGACCGGCTGGCTGGCAAAGTTCTGAACATAGTGCAGATAGTCACTGCGGGGGATCTCCTGCGCGCCCAGCGAGGCGGTGTGCGGGTTAAGCACCTGGCAATCGACCAGACGCCCCTGATGGCGGATGAAATGCTGGCAAAAGACTAACAGCGCGGTTTTCGAGGCATTCTGCTGGCGGCTGAACATCGACTCGCCGCAGAAAATCTGCCCCATCGCCAGCCCATACATGCCCCCTACCAGCTGATGCGCGTCCCACACCTCAATGGAGTGGGCGTGGCCCAGCTCATAGAGTCGCAGCCAGGCGCGCTTCATTTCAAACGTGATCCAGGTGCCTTCTTCGCGTCCGCTGGCGCAACCCTCGATCACCTCGGCAAATGCCTCATTCATCGTGACGCGATAGGGCGACTGGTTATGGAAACGCTTCATGCTGCGGCTGAGATGGAACTGCTCAGGCAGAAGAACTGCGCGGGGATCGGGTGACCACCACAGGATAGGATCGCCGGACGAAAACCACGGGAAGATGCCGCGCTGATACGCATTCAGTAACCGGGCAGGGGAGAGGTCCCCCCCCATGGCCAGCAGGCCATTCGGCTCACGCAGTGCCATTTCAGGAGGCGGAAATTGCAGAGATTCCCGTGACAGTTGTATCAGTCTCATCGCGATAGGTTACTCATCAGCATTTCGCTAAGACTATAGCGCAATCCGTTGCCGGAAACGCCAGTAGCGACCCGCTTTTGAGATTAATTCGCAATGGCTGCCCTGTTCGACAATCGTCCCGTTGTCCATCACACAGATGCGATCCATCTTTTCCAGACCGCTCAGGCGATGGGTAATCATAATGACGGTTTTTCCGGCGGTCAGCTGCTGCAGCAGGGCGAGAATATGCTGTTCAGTGGTGGCATCCAGCCCTTCGGTGGGTTCATCCAGCAGCCAGAGATCGCCGTCGTGCAGTAATGCGCGCGCCAGCGCCAGCCGACGCAGTTCACCACCGGAAAGCGGCCGGCCGCCTTCGCCCATCCAGGCATTTAAGCCTTCCTGATTCTCCAGCAGGCGCTGCAGGCCAACCTGGTTCAGTACGTGATTCAGTTGCTCATCACTGGCGCCGGGAGAAGCCAGCAGTAAGTTATCGCGCAGGCTCTGACTAAAAAGATGCACCCGCTGAGTAACCACACTGATGCGCTGGCGCAGTGCTGATTCTGACCAGGCGGCGATCGGCAGATCGTTCAGGCGGATATCACCCTGCTGGCTGTTCCAGCCGCGGGTCAGCAGCGCCAGCAGGGTGGATTTTCCGCAGCCGGTGGGCCCGAGCAGTGCAATGTGTTCGCCCGCATCCACCTTAAGCGTAAATTGATCAAGCACCCGGTCTGGCCGATCGGGATAGCTGAAGTCGAGCCGATCGATATCGACCGTCAGGCTGCCGGGCCGGGCAGCGGAATGGGCCGGAAAGGTGATGGCAGGTGATTGATCGATAATGTCACTGACCCGCTGAGCCGCGGTGGTCACCTGAGACATCGGCAGAAAGGCGCCCGCGATCGGAGCCAGCGCCTCAAAGGCTGCCAGCGCGCAAAACACGACCAGCGCAATCAGCGAGCCGGGGAGTTGCTGCTGACTGACTGTCGCAGCCCCAAGCCAGAGCAGAAGTGTCACCGTCACGCCGCTAATCAGCAGCAGCAGGCTCTGCGCCAGGGCCTGCAGACGCTGCTGCTGGCTTTGCGACTGCTGCCACTGCTGTTCATCCTCATCCAGTCGCTGACGCCACGCCGGCGACGCACCGTATAACGTCAGTTCTGCCTGCGCCGTCAGCCACTGCATCAGCTGTAAGCGCCAGCGGGCCCGGCCACGCGCAATGGCGACGCCCGCGGGCCGGCCCAGACGATAAAAGAGCGCGGGCATCACGATCAGGGTGACCAGCATGATGCCGCCCAGCGTCAGGGCCAGCCCGATGTCGATGAAACTCATGCCCATAGTGACCACCACGATGACCACCAGGGCACCGGTCAGCGGCGAAATGACGCGCAGATAGAGATGATCCAGCGTGTCCACATCGGCCACAAAGCGGTTGAGCAGATCCGCCTGCCGGAACCGCAACAGCTGGCCGGGCGAAAGCGCCATCAGACGGCTGAAGGTGTGGAGACGCAGATGCTGAAGCACCCGGAAAGTCGCATCGTGACTCACCAGGCGTTCCGCATAGCGCGCCGCCGTACGAATAATGGCGGCGCCCCGCACGCCGGCCGCAGGCAGCATATAGTTAAAGCTGTAGAGGCCGGCCACTCCTGCGACGGATGAGGCGGCCAGAAACCAGCCAGACAGGGTCAGCAGGCCAATACTCGCCAGCAGGGTCGCAATCGCCAGGACGATGCCCAGCGCGAGGCGAAAAGGGTGGCGGAGCCAGAGACGAAGAAAGGGGCGCAGGGCGGACATCAGCGGATCTCCTGTTGACGATGTTGCAGCATCTCACGAAAAGCACCGGGCTGTTGCGACAGCGCCTGCCACTCTCCCTGCTGCACCAGCTTACCCGCCTCCAAAACCCAGAGGGTCTGCCAGCGGCTCAGCGTATCAATCTGATGGGTAATCATCAGCGTGGTCTGTCGGGAGGCCGCCTGATTTAGCGCTGTCATTACATGACGTTCGCTGAGTGCGTCCAGGCTGGCAGCGGGTTCATCAAGCAGTAAAAAATGCGACCTTTTGTAGAGCGCGCGCGCGACGGCGATCCGTTGCGCCTGACCCACAGAGAGCAGCTGACCCCCCTCGCCGGGGCGGGTCCCGATGCCATCGGGCAGACGCGGCAGGAACTCATTAATTCCGCACGTCTCCAGCAGCGCGGCAAATCGTTCCGCCTCCCAGGCTGCATTCATCACGATGTTGTCACGGAGCGTGGCGGCCGGTAGCTGAGGGTTCTGTCCTACCCAGCTGAGCTGCTGATGCCAGTCCGCCCGCTGCAGATCGCGCAATTCAACCCCGTTAGCCCTGAGCGATCCCCGGTAAGGCAGGAAGCCGAGCAGGGCGTTCATCAGCGCCGTTTTGCCAGCCCCGCTCTGACCGACCAGCGCAATCTGCTCACCGGCGGCGATGGTAAACGTGAGCGGGCCACACAGTACCTGACCATCGGGAGCACAGACTTCCAGCTGGTCGGCGGTCAGCGAGAGGGATCGATTGGCCGTAAAGGGGATCTGACCCTGCTGAGGTGTGGCGGCTGGCGTAGCCTGCATAAACGCCTCGAGTGCATCGGCAGCGCCTACCGCCTGAGCTTTCGCATGATAAAACGCGCCGAGATCGCGCAGTGGCTGAAAAAATTCTGGCGCCAGAATCAGTACCAGAAAACCGGCGAACAGCGTTACGCCGCGGCCATAGTCGCCGAAATGCAATTCGCCCAGATAGGAGAAGCCAAAATAGACTGCTACGACGGCAATCGCCAGGGAGGCAAAAAATTCCAGTACGGCGGAGGAGAGAAAAGCGAGGCGCAGCACTTCCATGGTGCGCTGGCGAAAATCGGTGGTGGCGTCTGCCACTGCCTGCTTCTCAGCTGCACCCCGATAGAAGAGTCGCAGCGTCTCCCGGCCGCGCAGGCGATCCAGGAAGTTACCGCTCAGACGCGCCAGCACCAGGAAGTTCCGCCGGTTGGCTTCAGCGGCGCCCATCCCCACCAGCGCCATAAACAGTGGGATCAGAGGAGCAGTGGCAAACAGGATCAGACCCGCGGTCCAGTTGAGCGGAAAAATTGTCAGCAGAATGCAGCAGGGGATCAGCACTGCCAGCGTCATCTGCGGCAGATAGCGTGCATAGTACTCCTGCATCTCTTCAATCTGTTCCAGCAGCAGGGTCGCCCAGCTACCGGCCGGTTTACCCTGAATCCACGCCGGACCCAGCCCGGCGAGCCGGTCCAGCACCTGCTGACGTAACGCCTGACGGATCGCCTGCCCGGCACGATAGCCGGTCCGTTCACGGGCATAATTTATCAGGGCGCGCAGCACAAAGCAGAGCAGCAACAGCAGCAGGCTGGCCGTTACGGTTTCACGCGGCTGTTGCCCGATGATCAGCGTCTGAAGCAGTGAGGCCAATAAACCTGCCTGGGCAATAATCAGCAGGGCACTGACGGTGCCCAGCAGCGTATTCAGGCGCAACCAGCGACCGCCGAAATGACGCTGCTGACGAAGCCAGCGGGTGAGATGCTGCTGCCGCGATTTATCCATGCGAGACCATGCTAAATGTCGATGACGGGGAGGAGAGGGAAAGGCACTTCCCTCCTTTCTGGCGCCAGAATCTAGCATGAGGGCAATAAAAAAGGCGACTGAAAAACCGTCGCCTGGAACATTTGAGATCAGCGGGTTAACAACTTACTGATCGTTTTTAACTAATCCATCAAGAAAACGCTCAGCGTCTAACGCCGCCATACAACCGGTGCCCGCAGAGGTGATCGCCTGGCGGTATGTGTGGTCCATCACATCACCTGCCGCAAACACACCCGGGATGCTGGTCTGCGTCGCGTTTCCGTGCAGGCCGGACTGCACTTTAATGTAGCCATTTTCCAGCGCCAGCTGTCCGTCGAAAATTGCGGTATTCGGGCTGTGGCCGATAGCGACAAACAGACCCGCCACATCCAGCGATTCGGTTTCCTCGTTCTGCGTCGAGCGCAGGGTCAGCCCGGTGACGCCCATCTGGTCGCCGACCACCTCTTCCAGCGTGCGATGCGTGTGCAGCACGATATTCCCGTTGCGCACTTTCTCCATCAGACGATCAATCAGGATCTTCTCTGCACGGAAGCTGTCACGGCGATGGATCAGATGCACTTCAGACGCGATGTTCGCCAGGTAGAGTGCCTCTTCAACGGCCGTATTGCCACCACCAATCACGGCCACTTTCTGGTTGCGGTAGAAGAAACCGTCGCAGGTGGCGCAGGCAGAGACGCCTTTGCCTTTGAACGCCTCTTCGGAAGGCAGACCCAGGTAGCGCGCTGACGCACCCGTCGCAATGATCAGGGCGTCAGCCGTGTATTCGCCGCTGTCGCCGGTCAGACGGAACGGACGGTTCTGCAGATCAACGGTGTGGATGTGATCGAAAATGATCTCAGTATTGAATTTTTCGGCATGCTCATGCATACGCTCCATCAGTGATGGACCTGTCAGATCGTGCGGGTCGCCCGGCCAGTTCTCCACTTCAGTGGTCGTGGTCAGCTGTCCGCCTTTTTCCAGACCGGTGATCAGCACCGGGTTCAGGTTGGCGCGTGCAGCATAAACCGCTGCGGTATAACCCGCTGGGCCGGAGCCCAGAATGAGTAGCTTACTGTGTTTGGCCGTACTCATGCGTTCCTCAGTTTCATTCGGCTGACATAGCCTGCGATTGTAGGGAATATCCGGCAGCAATGACAAGGTTTAGGCAATTTTGTTAACGATAGCTGCAAGTGGCGTAGACGATGAATGGCAACTTTGCCTCTGCAATGCGCCAAAAGGGGGCAAAACTCCGCTTAAGCGGTGCAATAGCTGAAAAAACCTCATTTAAAAACAGTAACCCAGCGGTCTGTCTGGCATCTTGTCCTGAATTTGGTGATTTTACTTTGACAATCGCCTGCGCTTTTGCGAAAACATTATCAGAAGCGGATAACATTTATCGGAACAAAACAGGTTTTCATCGCCTGTTTTGCACTTAACGCCGAATAAAAGCAGCCTGGTATGGATAATGACGCATGATGTGGACAGACAGCATGCGTCATATCGATAAGTCTCACCCACAGGCTCTGTTAGCTCACTTCAAAAATGCCCCGAACAATGAGCGTTTTCAGGGTGTGGCAGGTAAAGGGAAGGAATGAAGAGAGACAATAATAATGGTAGATAATAAGAAACGCCCCGGGAAAGACCTCGACAGAATTGACAGGAACATTCTGAACGAACTTCAGAAAGATGGTCGTATTTCAAACGTAGAGCTTTCCAAACGCGTAGGATTATCGCCTACGCCATGTCTTGAGCGCGTGCGCCGTCTCGAACGTCAGGGATTTATTCTTGGCTATACCGCACAGCTGAACCCGCACTATCTTGATGCTTCTCTGCTGGTATTCGTTGAGATTACTCTGAATCGTGGTGCGCCGGATGTGTTTGAGCAATTTAACGCCGCTGTGCAAAAACTTGAGGAAACTCAAGAGTGTCACCTCGTTTCCGGTGATTTCGACTACCTGCTGAAAACGCGCGTTCCTGACATGTCTGCCTACCGTAAGTTGCTGGGTGAGACCCTGTTGCGCCTGCCGGGCGTAAATGACACGCGAACCTATGTCGTCATGGAAGAGGTCAAACAGAGCAATCGCCTGGTGATCAAGACTCGCTGATGCGGGGCAGGTGCAAAACCTGAGATATTTCGGTACACTCCTGTGAATTCATACAGGATCAGCGTCGGGCTTGCCCGACGCTGTTGCTTCTTACTTTACAGGCACCTGGAGAGTCCTCTTGAGCCAGGAATATACAGAAGATAAAGACGTTACGTTACAGTCGCTGAGCAGTGGACGTCGTCTGCTGGAAGCGTTGCTCATTCTGGTGGCGCTGTTTGCCATCTACCTGATGGTTTCACTGGTCAGTTTTAACCCTTCCGACCCGAGCTGGTCGCAAACGGCCTGGCATGAACCTATCCACAATATCGGCGGCAGCGTCGGTGCCTGGCTGGCTGACACCTTACTTTTCATCTTTGGTGTAATGGCGTACGCCATTCCGCCGGTTATCCTGGGTCTGTGCTGGATTGCCTTTCGTCAGCGCGATAATCAGGACTATTTTGACTACTTTGCTGTCGGCCTGCGCCTGATCGGCGTTCTTGCGCTGGTGGTCACCACCTGTGGCATGGCGGCGCTCAACGCAGATGACATCTGGTACTTTGCCTCAGGCGGGGTGATCGGCAGCCTGGTGAGTAATGCCATCGCTCCCTGGTTCAGTCCGGCTGGCGGCACGCTGATGCTGCTCTGCGTCTGGGCGGCAGGTATCACGCTTTACACTGGCTGGTCATGGCTCACTATCGCCGAGAGAATTGGTGGGGTCGTGATGGGCGTGCTGACCTTTGCCAGCAACCGCTCCCGTCACGATGAACCCTGGCAGGAAGAGGATGAACAGGATACGCGTGAGTATGATGACGCGCCTGTGCTGTATACCGGCGATCAGGATGATGATGTGCTGTTGTCTGCCCCCCGCAAAGCCGCTGAACCCTCACCGTCTGAGCAGGATCCGTTGCTGGCTAAAGCCGCCGCAGCCACCAGCGCGGCCGTTGCCACTACCACAGAAGCGGCCGATGTGCTGCTGACTCCGGCTGCGCCTGTTGCAGCGGCAACGCCAGGAACTGCTGCGTCCGCGGCACCTGCAGCCGTACCGCCGTCAGCGGTGCATCCAGCAGCAGCAGAAAGCCTGTCGGCCTCGCAGCCAGCTGCGCCTGTGCAGCCGGCACCGGCTCAGAGCGCCCCTGCTTATGTGGCAGCGTCTGCGCCGACGGCAACGCAGAGTGCATCTGCTCCTGCTGCCGCACCTCCGCTTTATCACTTTGAAATGCCTGACGAGGCGCCAGCGGCTCCGGCGTTCAGTGCCTGTGACGATGATGAGCCGAAAATGGGGAACTGGCGCGACACGCCGGTCAACCCTGTGGTGCCCGCCGCAACAGCCGCGGTCACCGCCGCTGCCGCTGCCTCCCGAACCGCGACGCGCACGGCCCCGGTCTTTGACCTGGCACCTGAAACGAATCTGAATCCGCAGGTTAAGCAGGGTATTGGCCCGGCATTGCCGCGTCCTAATCCGGTAAAACTGCCTACCCGCCGTGAGCTGGCCTCGTATGGTATTAAATTACCTTCGCAGCGTATGGCTGAAGAGAAAGCGAAAGCGGAAAGCGCTGAATCGGCGGCGGCTGCATCCGATCTTCCGACTCAGGAGGCTGAAGAAGCGCAGCAGCAGGCTGAACTGCGCCAGGCCTTCCAGTCTGAACAGCAGCAGCGGTATGGCGCCGGCTGGCAGCAGGATGATGAGGAAGAACAGGAGGCGCAGCAGCAGGCCGCCCTGGCGCGGCAGTTCGCCGAACAGCAGCAGCAGCGCTATGAACCGCAAGAGCGAAAAGAACCGATCTTTAATCTGGATACCGCGTCAGCCTTTGATTTTTCGCCAATGAAGGATCTGGTTGATGAAGGCCCGTCTGAACCGCTGTTCACCATTGCCGTTACGCCGGAACCGGAAGCGCCGGCGGTTTCACATGAACCCTGGCAGCAGGTGCGTGAGGTGTCAGAACCGCAGGCTCCGGCTCAGGTTCCTGCTCCCCCACGCTATGCGCCGGCAGAGCCCGCCTATGCTCCGCCAGCGGCAACGCCTGAGCCGGATTATGCTGCGCCTGCTTACAGCGCCCCGGCCGCGCCTCAGGCTCCGGCCCCCTCTGCGTCAGCCTACGCTGCGCCCGCGGCTCCTGCTTATAGTGCACCGGCTGCGGACAATGCTGCGCCCGCTTATGGTTCGCCAGCGGCACCGGTTCAGCCGGTTGAAGAAGCGAAGCCGTCACTGCATGACAGCCTGATCCACCCGTTCCTGATGCGTCATGAGCAGCCGCTGGAGAAACCTTCCACGCCGCTGCCTTCGCTGGATCTGCTGACCGCACCGCCGGAAGAGGAAGAGCCGGTAGATATGTTCTCACTGGAGCAGACTGCCCGCCTGGTGGAGTCGCGTCTGGGTGACTATCGCGTCAAGGCGGAGGTGGTCGGCATTTCACCGGGGCCGGTCATCACCCGTTTCGAGCTTGACCTGGCGCCGGGTGTGAAAGCGGCACGTATCTCCAACCTGTCACGCGACCTGGCTCGCTCACTGTCGACAGTCGCGGTGCGTGTGGTGGAAGTCATTCCAGGCAAACCTTATGTCGGTCTGGAACTGCCTAACAAACATCGTCAGACCGTCTATCTGCGTGAAGTACTGGATTGTCCTAAATTCCGTGACAATACTTCTCCGCTGGCTGTGGTGCTGGGTAAAGACATTGCCGGTCAGCCGGTCGTCGCCGATCTGGCGAAAATGCCTCACCTGCTGGTTGCCGGTACGACAGGTTCCGGTAAATCGGTGGGCGTAAACGCCATGATCATCAGCATGCTTTACAAGGCGACGCCGGAAGAAGTGCGCTTCATCATGATCGACCCGAAAATGCTCGAACTGTCGGTCTATGAAGGCATTCCGCACCTGCTGACGGAAGTGGTAACCGACATGAAGGATGCGGCGAATGCGCTGCGCTGGAGCGTGGGTGAGATGGAGCGTCGCTACAAGCTGATGTCGGCGCTGGGCGTGCGTAACCTGGCGGGCTACAACGAAAAAGTTGAGCAGGCGGAAGCGATGGGACGGCCGATTCCTGATCCGTTCTGGAAGCCGGGTGACAGCATGGATATGACGCCGCCGGTGCTGGAGAAACTGCCTTACATCGTGGTGATGGTCGATGAGTTTGCTGACCTGATCATGGCGGTCGGTAAAAAGGTTGAAGAGCTGATTGCGCGCCTGGCACAGAAAGCCCGTGCTGCCGGTATTCACCTGGTGCTGGCCACACAGCGTCCTTCTGTCGATGTTATTACCGGTCTGATTAAAGCGAACATCCCGACACGTATCGCCTTTACCGTTTCCAGCAAGATTGACTCGCGCACCATCCTCGATCAGGGTGGCGCAGAGTCGCTGCTGGGTATGGGTGACATGCTCTACATGCCGCCAAACTCCTCAATACCGATTCGTGTTCATGGCGCGTTTGTTCGCGACCAGGAAGTTCACGCGGTGGTTCAGGACTGGAAAGCGCGTGGCCGTCCGCAATATATCGAAAACATTACGGCGGGCGAAGAGAGCGAAAGTGCCGGTGGAATGGAGAGTGATGAAGAGCTGGATCCGCTGTTCGATCAGGCTGTCAGCTTTGTCATCGACAAGCGCCGCGCGTCCATTTCAGGCGTGCAGCGTCAGTTCCGCATCGGCTATAACCGCGCGGCACGGATCATTGAACAGATGGAAGCGCAGGGTATCGTCTCTGCACCCGGACACAATGGCAACCGTGAAGTGCTGTCGCCACCGCCACACGATATGTAACGGTTAACAGGTTGTAACACGTCTTAATGAGCCAGTTCCGACTGGCTCATTGTTTTTATGCGGTTTATCCCCCATATCTGAATCAGCTTTCGGTTTTTTCCTCTATCCTGATGGCGGAACGGCGACCAGGCTTAAAGCAGTCATCGATGGGAACGTTTAAATAAGGAATTGAAGCAGATGAAATTACGCGTAATCGCTCTGGGCCTGTTGGCCACCTTTGCTTCAGCCAGCGTGCTGGCTGATGCGTCTAGTGATCTGCAACAGCGCCTGAATAAGGTCAGCAGCTTCCACGCCAGCTTCACACAAAAAGTCACGGACAGCAGTGGCGCCAGCGTGCAGGATGGTGAAGGCGAGTTGTGGGTCAAGCGTCCCAGCCTGTTTAACTGGCATATGACCGCCCCGGACGAAAGCATCATCATCTCTGACGGCAAATCGCTGTGGTTCTACAACCCGTTTGTTGAACAGGCGACGGTCAGCCTGCTGCAGAATGCGACGAGCAACACGCCGTTTATGCTGATTGCCCGCAATCAGTCCAATGACTGGAAGCAGTACAACATCAAACAGCAGGGCGACAATTTCGAACTGACGCCGAAAAGCAGTGACGGCAATCTGAAACAGTTTACGATTCAGGTAACGCCTGGCGGAACCATCAATCGCTTCAGCGCGGTCGAACAGGATGGGCAGCGCAGCGATTATCAGCTGAAAAGTCAGCAGAATGGTGCAATCAGCCCGGACAAATTCACGTTCACACCGCCAAAAGGCGTGACGGTGGACGACCAACGTCAGTGAGGTCACGGTGAGTAACCTGTCCCTGGATTTTTCCACTGAAAATTTCAAACCTCTGGCCGCGCGTATGCGGCCAGAAACGTTGAAACAGTACATTGGCCAGCAACATCTGCTGGGTGCCGGTAAACCGCTGTCGCGTGCCATTGAGGCAGGGCACCTGCACTCCATGATCCTCTGGGGACCCCCCGGGACCGGCAAGACCACGCTGGCTGAAATCATTGCGCACTATGGCAATGCCGATGTGGAGCGTATCTCAGCCGTGACCTCCGGGGTTAAAGAGATCCGGGAGGCCATTGAGCGTGCCAGGCAGAATAAGCAGGCCGGGCGGCGGACGATCCTGTTTGTGGACGAGGTGCACCGGTTCAACAAAAGCCAGCAGGATGCTTTTTTACCCCACATCGAAGATGGCACCATTACTTTTATTGGTGCCACCACAGAAAACCCCTCTTTTGAACTCAACTCGGCATTGCTGTCACGCGCCCGCGTCTATCTGCTGAAATCCCTGACGCTGGAAGATATCGAGCAGGTGCTGGATCAGGCGATGCTGGACAAGGCGCGCGGCTACGGCGATACAGATATTGTCCTGCCGGACAACACGCGCAGAATGATCGCTGAGCTGGTGAATGGTGATGCGCGTCGGGCACTGAACACGCTGGAGATGATGGCGGATATGGCTGAAACCACCGCATCCGGCCAGCGGGAGCTCACGCCCCGGTTGCTTAATGAAGTGTCTGGCGAGCGTTCGGCGCGTTTCGACAACAAAGGTGACCGCTTTTACGATCTGATTTCGGCGCTGCACAAATCCGTGCGTGGCTCTGCGCCTGATGCGGCGCTCTACTGGTATGCACGTATTATCACCGCCGGGGGCGATCCGCTCTATGTGGCGCGCCGGTTACTGGCTATCGCCTCTGAGGATGTCGGCAATGCCGATCCGCGCGGGATGCAGGTCGCTATTGCCGCGTGGGACTGTTTCACACGCGTAGGCCCGGCAGAAGGGGAGCGCGCCATTGCGCAGGCGATTGTTTATCTGGCCTGCGCACCGAAGAGTAATGCCGTTTATACCGCCTTCAAGGCCGCCATGCGGGATGCCCGTGATCATCCGGATTTCGATGTGCCGGAACATCTGCGCAACGCGCCAACGAAGCTGATGAAAGAGATGGGACTCGGCAAAGAGTATCGCTACGCCCACGATGAAACCAACGCCTATGCCGCAGGTGAAGTCTATTTCCCGCCGGAACTGGCTGACGCGCGTTATTACCGTCCAACCCAGCGCGGGCTTGAGGGCAAGATTGGCGAAAAGCTAAGCTGGCTGGCTGAACAGGATCAAAATAGCCCGACAAAACGCTACCGCTGAAACAGACGTTACGGTAATGTGGGCAATGTTTTCAACGCATTCCGCCGGAGTGCGTCCCTTCTTTCAACCAACTTTTTAAACACAGGATAAGCATGCTCGATCCCAATCTGCTGCGTAACGAGCCAGACGCAGTCGCAGAAAAACTGGCACGCCGGGGATATAAACTGGATGTGGAAACGCTGCGTTCGCTGGAAGAGCGTCGCAAGGTCCTGCAGGTAGAAACAGAGAATTTGCAGGCAGAGCGTAACTCCCGATCCAAATCCATCGGTCAGGCCAAAGCCCGTGGGGAAGATATCGAGCCGCTGCGTCAGGAAGTGAACGCGCTGGGCGAACGCCTGGATGCCGCAAAAGCAGAACTGGATGAACTGCAGAATCAAATCCGTGACTTTGCGCTGGCACTGCCGAACATTCCGGCAGACGAAGTGCCGCTGGGTAAAGATGACAGCGAAAACCAAGAAGTTAGTCGCTGGGGAACCCCGCGTCAGTTTGATTTCCAGGTTAAAGATCACGTTGAGCTGGGTGAAGCAGCCAAAGGCCTGGATTTTGCGGCCGCCGTAAAACTGACCGGTTCGCGCTTTGTCGTGATGCAGGGACAGATTGCCCGCCTGCACCGTGCGCTGAGTCAGTTTATGATTGACCTGCACACTGAGCAGCATGGCTACCTGGAAACCTATGTGCCTTATCTGGTTAACCACGAAACGCTTTACGGTACCGGACAGCTGCCGAAATTTGGCGAAGATCTGTTCCACACCCGCCCGCTGGAAGAAGAATCAGACAGCAGCCACTATGCCTTGATTCCGACTGCAGAAGTGCCGCTGACTAACCTGGCGCGTGACGAAATCCTCGAAGAGGAGAGCCTGCCGGTCAAACTGACCGCGCATACGCCGTGCTTCCGTTCTGAAGCGGGTTCGTACGGCCGTGATACCCGCGGTCTGATCCGTATGCACCAGTTCGATAAAGTGGAAATGGTTCAGATTGTCAGCCCGGAGCACTCGATGGATGCGCTGGAAGAGCTGACAGGGCACGCCGAGAAAGTGTTGCAGTTGCTGAACCTGCCTTATCGTAAGGTTTTACTCTGCACCGGGGACATGGGCTTTGGATCGACCAAAACCTACGATCTTGAAGTGTGGTTACCGGCTCAGAACACCTATCGTGAAATCTCCTCCTGTTCGAACATGGGCGATTTCCAGGCGCGTCGTATGCAGGCACGTTGCCGCAATAAACAGGATAAGAAACCACGGCTGGTACACACCCTGAACGGCTCGGGGCTGGCTGTAGGCCGTACCCTGGTTGCGGTGCTGGAAAACTATCAGCAGGAAGATGGCCGCATTATTGTGCCTGAGGTTTTACGCCCGTATATGAATGGCGCTGAGATCATTGGCTGAGTAAGCCTGACGGACTAAACCCGGCGCCCGCCGGGTTTTTTTATGCCCGCAGTTTTCAATACCCAGCCTGATTAGCGTCAAATGAATCACAAATAAACGTTATCGACAGCAGATGGGCCGTAATGCTTAAAAATCTGTATTTTCATAGAGATAGCATTTGATGTCTCGATGCCCTGTCGGATTGTAACCCACTGAAGATTAGTAAATTAAATGGTTGAGCAGCAAAATGTGCTGCTGCTAAATGGCACCCATTGACTTTAAAAAAGCCAGTGGCAAACTGCGCGCAATTTCCCTTTATCTGTTCTGGTTTCGATCCCCTATGTCAACCTGGTCACGCCCTGTGATTTTGCTGCTTTGCGGCCTGATGTTAATGACCGTAGCCATCGCCGTACTGAATACGCTGGTTCCACTGTGGCTGACCCATGACTTACTGACAACCTGGCAGGTGGGCATCGTAAGCTCCTCTTATTACACCGGTAATCTCGCAGGCACGCTGCTGGCTGGCTGGTTGATCAGACACTACGGATTTAATCGCAGCTATTACCTGGCAACCGGACTTTTTGCTGTCGCCACGCTTTGCCTTGCGACTCTGGAAGGCTTCTGGGCGTGGAGTTCGCTGCGCTTTATTGCGGGCGTTGGCTGTGCGCTGATGTGGGTGGTGGTTGAGAGTGCGCTACTCTGCAGCGGAACGGTGCGTAACCGCGGCCAGCTTCTGGCAGCCTATATGATCGTCTACTACCTGGGCACGGTGGCCGGTCAGTTGCTGGTCAGCAGACTCTCAACAGAGTTGCTGAGTGTGATCCCCTGGGTCACGTCGCTGGTGTTCTGCGCGGTACTGCCGCTAGTCTTTACCCGCGTCTCCGCCAGCGCAGACGCGGCGGAGCCCGTACCGGCCCGCATCTGGCCTATGCTTCGTCGCCGCAGCTCGCGCCTTGGCATCAATGGCTGCATTATCTCTGGTATCGTCCTGGGTTCACTTTACGGTCTGATGCCGCTTTACCTGTCGCATCAGGGAATGAGTGATGCTCACGTGGGCTACTGGATGGCGTTACTGGTCAGTGCCGGGATTGTGGGGCAGTGGCCCATCGGTCGTCTGGCTGACCGCTTTGGCCGCATGCTGGTGCTGCGGGTGCAGGTCTTTGTGGTTATCCTGGGAGCGATGGCGATGCTGGCCAATGCCGCAATGGCACCGTCGCTGTTTGTGCTCGGCCTCGCGGGCTTTACGCTCTATCCGGTGGCGATGTCCTGGGCCTGTGAGACGGTGTCACACCATGAGCTGGTTGCCATGAATCAGGCGCTGCTACTGAGTTATACCGTCGGCAGTCTGGCGGGACCGGCGATGACCTCCGTTCTGATGCAGAATTACTCTGATCGCTCACTGTTTATCATGATTGCGACGGTGGCGCTGATCTATCTGGTGATGCTGCTGCGTAAAGCGAATCATCACGCTACGCCAGTGGCGCATGCCTGATCGCGGAATAACAAAAAGGGAGCCACTGGCTCCCTTTTCTGGCATTAAATGGTTCAGTACATGACTTCGTGTCCGTAGCTGGCAAGAATATTTTTTACCCGCTCCATTGTCTCTTTCTTCGGCGGCTTCACGCCATCCAGTTTGTACTCTTCCCCCATCGCAATCCATTTGTGCTTACCCAGTTCGTGGTAAGGCAGCAGTTCAATCTTCTCAACATTCTCCATGTCGCGAGTAAATTCACCCAGCCGGTGCGCAGTATCATCATCGTCGGAATAGCCTGGCACTACGACAAAACGAATCCAGGTGCGTTTGCCTTTTTTCTGCAGGTAGCGGGCAAAGTCCAGCGTGCGATGATTCGACACGCCCACCAGAATCTGGTGGATATCGTCATTCATCTGCTTGAGGTCGAGCATCACCAGATCGGTCACGTCGAGCAGTTCATCGATCACCGGATCATAACGGCGGACAAAACCGTTGGTGTCGAGACAGGTATGAATGCCTTCCGCCTTGCAGGCACGAAACCAGTCGCGCACAAACTCAGCCTGAAGAATGGCTTCGCCTCCGGATGCGGTGACGCCACCGCCAGAGGCGTTCATGAAATGGCGATAGGAGAGCACATCCGCCATCAGGGCCTCGACGCTGATCTCTTTGCCACCATGGGTATCCCAGGTATCTCGATTGTGACAGTAAAGGCAGCGCATCAGGCAGCCCTGGAAGAAGGTAATGAAGCGGATGCCGGGACCATCGACGGTGCCGCAGGATTCAAACGAGTGGATACGACCGTTAACTGACATTGCGATGTTTTCTCCAGTGAGTCTGCCGTAACAGACGGCGCAATCTCTGTTGCGCTCAGGGCAGGAAATCGATTCTGGTGGACACCTTCACAGAGACGACCACCAGAACAGACTTTTAAATAAAAGGCTCCGCGCGGAGCCTTTTTAAGCGGGTAGGGCGGTGATTACAGTGACTGAGTAAAGGTACGGGTAATCACATCCTGCTGCTGCTCTTTAGTCAGCGAGTTAAAGCGAACAGCATAACCGGAAACGCGGATGGTCAGCTGTGGATACTTCTCAGGATGCTCCATCGCGTCCAGCAGCATTTCACGGTTCATCACGTTGACGTTAAGATGCTGACCGCCTTCGATGCTGGCTTCATGATGGAAGTAACCATCCATCAGACCGGCAAGGTTGGTTTTCCGCACGTTATCATCTTTGCCCAGCGCGTTCGGCACGATGGAGAAGGTGTACGAGATACCATCTTTCGCATAGGCAAACGGCAGTTTCGCAACGGAGGTTAGTGACGCTACCGCACCTTTCTGGTCGCGACCGTGCATCGGGTTAGCACCTGGTCCGAACGGTGCACCAGCGCGGCGTCCATCCGGGGTGTTACCGGTTTTCTTACCATATACCACGTTTGACGTAATGGTCAGGACAGACTGAGTCGGCACGGCATTGCGATAGGTGGTCAGCTTCTGGATTTTCTTCATGAAGCGTTCAACCAGATCGCAGGCCAGGTCATCCACCCGCGGATCGTTGTTACCGAACTGTGGATATTCACCTTCGATATCGAAGTCAATTGCCAGGCCGTCTTCATCACGGATAGGTTTCACTTTGGCATATTTAATCGCGGAAAGTGAATCCGCCGCCACAGAGAGTCCCGCAATACCGCACGCCATGGTGCGATAGACGTCCCGGTCGTGTAAGGCCATCAGTGCCGCTTCGTAGCTGTACTTGTCATGCATGTAGTGAATGATGTTCAGCGAGGTCACATACTGTTTTGCCAGCCAGTCCATGAAGTGATCCATACGCTCCATGACGGTGTCGAAATTCAGCACGTCGTCGCTGATTTTGTCGCCTTTCGGGCCCACCTGCATTTTCAGTTTTTCATCAACACCGCCGTTGATTGCATAGAGCAGTGTTTTCGCCAGGTTGGCTCGCGCGCCAAAGAACTGCATTTGTTTGCCGACAATCATCGGGCTGACGCAGCAGGCAATGGCGTAGTCATCATTGTTGAAATCCGGACGCATCAGGTCATCGTTCTCATACTGCAGGGATGAGGTGTCGATAGAGACCTTAGCGGCAAATTTCTTAAAGTTAATCGGCAGTTTCTCTGACCACAGAATGGTCATGTTCGGCTCGGGTGACGGTCCCATGGTGTAGAGGGTGTTCAGGAAGCGGAACGTGCTTTTTGAGACCAGTGTACGGCCATCAACGCCCATACCGGCCAGGGATTCAGTGGCCCAGATTGGGTCGCCTGAGAACAGCTCATCATATTCAGGCGTGCGCAAGAAGCGGACCATGCGCAGTTTCATCACCAGATGGTCGATCAGCTCCTGGGCCTGTTCTTCTGTCAGCTTACCGGCTTTAAGGTCACGCTCAATGTAGACATCCAGGAAGGTGGATACGCGACCAAAGGACATCGCAGCACCATTCTGTGATTTCACGGCGGCCAGATAGCCGTAGTAGGTCCACTGTACCGCTTCGGCAGCGTTGGTGGCCGGGCCGGAAATGTCGTGGCCATATTTTGCCGCCATCTCTTTGATCTGCGCCAGCGCACGGTGCTGATCGGAAATCTCTTCACGCAGACGAATCGTTGCTTCGAGATTTACGCCATTCTCCAGATCGTTCTGCAGTGAGGTGAACTGCGCGAATTTATCCGCCATCAGGAAATCGATGCCGTAGAGCGCGACACGACGATAGTCACCGATGATACGTCCGCGACCATACGCGTCCGGCAGACCGGTCAGAATACCGGATTTACGGCAGCGCAGGATGTCTGGTGTATAGACGTCGAACACACCCTGGTTGTGGGTTTTACGGTATTCGGTAAAGATTTTTTTCAGTGAAGGATCAAGCTCACGGCCATAAACTTTGCATGAGCCTTCCACCATTTTGATGCCGCCGTAAGGAATAATGGCGCGCTTCAGAGGGGCTTCAGTCTGCAGACCTACGATTTTTTCCAGTGGCTTGATGATGTAGCCAGCGTCGTGTGAGGTGATGGTTGAAGCAAGATCGGTGTCAAAGTCGACAGGCGCGTGGGTGCGGTTCTCAATTTTGATCCCTTCCAGCACGCTTTCCCACAATTTGGTAGTGGCTTCAGTTGCACCCGCCAGGAATGACTCATCACCTTCATAAGGGGTGTAGTTCTTCTGAATGAAATCGCGCACGTTGACGCTATTCTGCCATTCGCCTTCAGCAAATCCTTCCCATGCTGTGGCCAGTTTTGCATTAAGTTCGGTCATACTATACCTGCCTTAGATGAAGAGACTGTTACGGTCAGGCACAGCGGATGGGCTGTGCCATCAAAAATACGTTTAGTGTACCGGGTCACCTTTACGGAGATAGATCACCCAGTAAGTCAGACCCACCAGAACGCCGCCGCCAATAATGTTACCCAGAGTTACGGGGATCAGGTTGTCGAGAATAAAGCGAGTGACGGTCAGTGAGTGAAACTGTGCTGCTGTCGCCCCTGCCGCCTGCCAGAACTCAGGTGTCGCAAAGTCGCGGATAGTAATGGCATAGGGGATCAGAAACATGTTGGCGATACTGTGTTCGAAACCACTGGCTACAAACATCGAAACGGGCAGAATCATCACCACCAGTTTATCGGTCAGGCTACGGCCGGAATAACTCATCCAGACCGCGAGGCAGACCAGCAGATTAGCCAATGTGCCCAGGCAGACCGCTTCAATAAAGGTGTGGTGCATTTTGTGATCGGCGGTCTGCAGCACATTTAATCCCCAGGCACCGTTAGCAACCATATGTTGTCCGGCAAACCACATCAGGGCGACAAAGAAGAGGGCACCGCCCAGGTTACCGACATAAACGTTGATCCAGTTACGGGCCAGCTGGCCCCAGCTGATACGTCCACTGGCTTTGGCCACAACGATGAGGACCGTCGATGTGAAGAGATCGGCACCACACACGACGACCAGCATCAGGCCGAGTGAGAAGCAGATACCCCCAATTAGTTTGGCTATGCCATAGGGCATTGTGCCGCTGCCGGTGGTGGCTGTGATATAAAAAACGAATGCGATTGAGATAAATACGCCAGCGGTTAACGCCAGAAAGAAAGTGGTAAAGGGGTGTTTGGTGGCTTTATAAATTCCGGCATCTTCAGCAACTTTTGCCATTGCGGCCGGAAGTAATAGATTAAAAGGGTTGTCAGTTTTCACACTAACTTACTCCAGAAGTTGTCTGAAAAAATAGTAACAAAGGAGTAGTAGCAAGTAATTGATGTGGATCATGTTTGCCGGAACGGTAACCGTTTTGTCACAGGAAAACCGAATGATTTTGTTGTAAATTATTGAATTTGTTGAATTAAATATTTTTTAAAATATGCAGGATTATTTTAATACCAGGTCTGTGATTGCCTGTCCGGAATGGCGTTTGTAACTTATTGGTCATCCGTATGTTAAATAAAACAATGGGATGTTGCGGGAAAGGGATTTAATGCAGCTAATGTTTTCATGAAAAGAAAATAGCATGGCACCCGGTATATGCAGTGCCATGCCGGATCGACTATCGACCCGCTGACGCGTCAGGAATTACGCGTTTTTCCAGTAGCGGCGTTTGGCCGTTTGCAGTTTTTCGTAAGCCGCAAGCAGAGACTGATGAGCCGGGAATGCCAGCAGCTCATCATCAACCGCCTGAAGTCCGTTAAACGGCTGTTCACCACTAATGGCGGCCGAGGCGGCTTCCACTGCGCTTTCACCATACATCCGCGTGAAGGCATGATGGTATTGCAGCGGGTCACGCTCATCTTCCATTGCTAATAGCAGCAGGGTCTGCAGGCAGCGGTAGTAATTTGCCCGCTCTGGCGTAAAGACGGAGCTGTTAAATTCCATTGTCCACTCTGTCCAGATCAGGGCCTGCTCCAGATCGCCACCTGCCAGAGCCAGCATCGCCTTTAATTCACCGATACGCAGCGTCGACCAGCCGTTATCTTTACCGGTGGCCAGACCCAGCAGCTCGCGGACGCGGGTAAAGTCATCGAAACCTTCGTCATCCAGTTGCCCGATTAAATCGAGATACTCTTCCGGATTCCAGTTGCTATCAGGCAGTGCCAGCAGGGTTTCACGTATGCCCGCTCCCATGCTGTTATTTGCCAGGAAGAGGTCTTCTGCCGGATAGATATCAGACATGCCAGGCACGATGATGCGACAGGCGTAGACACCCAGATGCTCATAGTCAGCGATATAGACTTCCTGATCTTCTGAAGCAAAGATCGCCATCAGTGTGGCAAACTCCTCTTCAGTACTGCCTGCGAAGGACCAGTCCACAAAGGGATAATCCGCCGTCTCTTTAAACAGATCCCAGGAGATCAGGCCGCTTGAATCAATGAAATGGGTTTCAAGGTTGGCGTGCTCGGCGACTTCTTCATCGTCGAACGTCGGTGGGGTAAACACATCCAGATCTTTCAGGCTTCGGCCCTGCAGCAGCTCGGTGACGGTACGTTCCAGCGCAACGCCAAAATCGGGATGCGCCCCAAAGGAGGCAAAACAGGTCCCGTTGGCCGGGTTAAACAGCACCACGCAAATCACCGGATATTTACCGCCCAGTGAGGCGTCGTAGGCGAAAATCGGGAAACCTTCCGCTTCAAGACGGGCAATCGCTTCGATCACGTCAGGGTAGCGCTGCATCACCTCATCCGGGATCGCCGGCAGGCTGATAGCCTCAGCAATAATGCGATTTTTGATGTAGCGCTCAAACACCTCAGAGAGCCCCTGAACACGCGCTTCATTGGCCGTGTTACCCGCCGACATGCCGTTAGAGACATAGAGGTTACCAATGATATTCATCGGGATATAAACGGTTTGCTGGTCGGACTGGCGGGTAAATGGCAGGGCACAGATGCCCCGTTCAGCATTACCGGACTGCAGATCGATTAATCCGGACGCCGTCAGCGCCTGGTCTGGATCGTAAAAGGCGCGCAGACGCGGGTCCAGAATCCCCTCAGGTAAGGATTCATCCTCAGGGACAGCAAACCATTTTTCATTGGGATAGTGAACAAAATCGCCGTTCGCGATCTTTTTTCCAAGCCAGAAGTCAGCAAAGAAATAGTTCGTTGAGAGACGCTCAAAATATTCGCCCAGCGCGGAGGCCAGCGCCGCTTTTTTACTGGCGCCTTTGCCGTTGGTAAAACAGAGCGGGCAATCGCGGTCGCGAATATGCACAGACCAGACATGGGGAACAGGATTCAGCCAGGAAGCTTCTTCAATATTAAAGCCAAGATCCTGCAGCTTATTCTGGAAACGCGCAATGGAGTCTTCCAGTGCGGCATCTTTGCCCGGGATAAATGTTTGCGTCATAGTGCCGCTCTCTCAGTTGTCATAGGGTGCGTAAAGCGCGCCATGATACGGATTTTGCCTGAAGACCGCTATCAGGGCGGGATAAATTTACCGCTGTAGTTTTCCATTACTTCGCTTTACCGGCCAGACGCACTTTTATCGTGCTGAACGACGCCTCACAAAATTTCGTGCAGGTTTGCATTGGTAACATAACATCCGGCGCGGCAGAGTCAGAAAATGTGACCGCCTCCTGATTTATGATTGCAGCTATCAGAATGCAGTGATAAAACCGGATGATTATTCATAACCGTTCGATATGACAGTGGTGAGGGGAAATGACGCAGGTTTATAATTTTAGCTCTGGCCCGGCGATGCTACCGGTAGAAGTGCTCCGTCGCGCAGAACAGGAACTGACGAACTGGCGCGGTCTGGGTACCTCTGTAATGGAGATCAGTCACCGCAGTAAAGAGTTTATTCAGGTGGCTGAGGAAGCCGAACAGGACTTCCGTGATCTGCTAAAAATCCCGGACGGTTACAAAGTTTTATTCTGTCATGGGGGCGCACGTGCGCAGTTCGCTGCCGTGCCGGGCAATCTGCTGGGTTCAGCGACAACGGCCGACTATGTTGATGGCGGTTACTGGGCGCACAGTGCCATTAAAGAGGCGGAAAAGTATTGCTCCCCGCGCACGCTGGATGTCAAAACAACCCGTGACGGTAAACGTGCCATTCTGCCGATGCGCGAATGGGCCGTCAGCGAAGCGTCCGCTTACCTGCACTACTGTCCGAATGAGACCATCGACGGCATCGCTATTGATGAACAGCCCGATTTTGGCAGCAAAACCGTGGTCGCTGACTTCTCCTCTACCATTCTTTCACGTCCGATTGATGTCAGCCGTTACGGTGTGATCTATGCCGGCGCGCAGAAGAATGTGGGCCCGGCTGGTTTGACGCTGGTCATCGTACGCGAAGATCTGCTGGGTCAGGCACACAGCTCTGTTCCCTCTATCCTCGATTACAAAGTTCTGGCCGATAACGATTCCATGTTTAACACGCCACCGACTTTTGCCTGGTACCTTTCGGGTCTGGTGTTTAAATGGCTGAAAGAGAAAGGCGGTGTAGCTGAAATTGATCGCATCAATCAGGCAAAATCTGATCTGCTTTACGGTGTGATTGATGGCAGCGACTTCTATCGCAATGATGTGGCGACAGAAAACCGCTCGCGGATGAACATTCCTTTCCAGCTGGCCGATGCCTCACTGGATGCGCTGTTCCTGGAAGAGTCATTTAAGAATGGATTACATGCGCTTAAAGGACATCGTGTAGTAGGTGGTATGCGCGCCTCTATTTATAATGCGATGCCGCTGGAAGGTGTTAAGGCCCTGACTGACTTCATGGTCGATTTTGAACGCCGTCACGGCTAACCGATAAGATATCAGCGCTGATGCTGATGCCAGACCTCGTCCTGCGACGAGGTCTCTGTATTTTTTGAGGATTTCGTTTCACATGCAGGACTCCCTGACTCTCCAACCGATTGCGCGCGTCGACGGCACGGTAAATCTGCCTGGCTCCAAGAGCGTTTCCAATCGTGCACTGCTGCTGGCTGCACTGGCAAAAGGCACCACCCGACTCACCAATTTACTCGACAGCGATGATGTAAAGCACATGCTGAATGCGCTGACCGCACTGGGCGTCAGCTATACCCTTTCAGACGATCGCACCGTGTGTGAAGTGACGGGGAATGGCGGCCCGCTGCACGCCACACAACCACTGTCGCTGTTTCTGGGGAATGCCGGAACCGCAATGCGCCCGCTGGCAGCAGCACTTTGCCTGGGTCAGCACGATGTCGAACTGACCGGCGAACCACGCATGAAAGAGCGCCCAATCGGCCATCTGGTGGATGCGCTTCGTCAGGGTGGAGCGGCCATTGAGTATCTGGAAAACGAACACTATCCGCCGCTGCGTTTACGCGGGGGGTTTACCGGCGGTGACGTCAGTGTTGATGGCAGCGTCTCCAGTCAGTTCCTGACGGCACTACTGATGACTGCGCCGCTGGCTCAGCAGGACACCTGCATCACCATTAAAGGCGATCTGGTATCAAAACCCTACATCGACATCACGCTCAATCTGATGCAGTGCTTTGGCGTCGACGTTGAAAATCAGCACTATCAACGCTTCCTGATCAAAGGTGCGCAGCAGTATCAGTCGCCAGGGGATTACCTGGTCGAAGGCGACGCCTCTTCCGCCTCCTATTTCCTGGCCGCCGCCGCGATCAAAGGCGGAACGGTTCGGGTCACCGGGATCGGACGTAACAGCGTGCAGGGTGACATCCGTTTTGCTGACGTGCTGGAAAAGATGGGCGCGAGCATTGAGTGGGGCGATGACTATATTGCCTGCACCGCCGGAAAACTGCAGGCGATCGACATGGATATGAACCATATCCCGGACGCGGCGATGACCATTGCGACCACGGCACTGTTTGCAGAAGGGACAACGCAGTTACGTAATATTTATAACTGGCGGGTAAAAGAGACCGACCGGTTGAGCGCGATGGCCACTGAACTGCGTAAAGTGGGCGCAGAGGTCGAAGAGGGCCATGACTACATCCGCATCACGCCGCCAGCGACACTGATTCATGCGGATATTGGCACCTATAACGATCACCGCATGGCGATGTGTTTTTCTCTGGTGGCGCTCTCTGATACGCCGGTCACCATTCTTGATCCAGGCTGTACGGCAAAAACCTTCCCGGACTATTTTGTGCAGCTTGAGAAAATCAGCCTGCGTGCCTGACAGACCTGCTCCGGTGCGTTCCCGCACCGGATTTTCCCTGATTCAATCTGGCTTTAATCGCCCGGATATCCTCTTATTTGACTAAATTTTCCCAGCCGCTCAGTGCGAAAGGGTAACCAAGCACGGCTATGCAGCGTATAATGCTAACCATTAAGGGTGGCCGACAGGCCATGAAGCACGCAGCAACAGGAGGGAATAATGACAGTAACTGCCCCGGTCATAACTATCGATGGGCCAAGTGGCGCGGGGAAAGGAACCCTGTGCAAAGCCATGGCAGAATCGCTGCAGTGGCATCTGCTAGACTCCGGTGCTATTTATCGCGTGCTGGCGTTAGCCGCATTGCATCATCAGGTGGATATCGATTCGGAAGAGGCGTTAGTGCCGATTGCTGCACACCTTGATGTGCGCTTTGTCTCTCAAAAGGGTGAAATGCAGGTCATACTGGAAGGGGAGGATGTCACCGGCGAGATCCGTACGCAGGAGGTGAGCAACACCGCTTCCCGTGTCGCTGCCTTTCCCCGGGTGCGCGAAGCACTATTGCGCCGCCAGCGTGGTTTCCGCGAGATGCCGGGTCTGATTGCGGATGGCCGGGACATGGGCACCGTGGTTTTTCCTGATGCGCCAGTGAAAATTTTCCTGGATGCCGGCCCGGAAGAGCGCGCCCGGCGCCGTATGCTACAGTTGCAGGAAAAGGGCTTTAATGTTAACTTTGACCGCCTTTTAGCCGAGATAAAAGAGCGCGACGACCGCGATCGTAACCGCGCAATTGCGCCTCTGGTCGCCGCTGGCGATGCACTGGTATTAGACTCGACTGAGATGTCTATCGACCAGGTCATTGAAAAAGCGCTACACTATGCCCGCGAAAAGCTGGGCATCCCGGCTTAACTGAATTAATAACCCTGTACCACGGATCCGGTGCAGGGCATGTGAAACAACCCCATCCGACATGAAGTCAGATGGACGTTAAATTGAAGAATCCTGAAGATTATCAATATGACTGAATCTTTTGCTCAACTATTTGAAGAATCCTTAAAAACAATCGAAACCCGCCCGGGTTCTATCGTTCGTGGCATCGTCGTTTCTATCGACAAAGATGTCGTTCTGGTTGATGCGGGTCTGAAATCTGAATCTGCAATCCCTGCAGAGCAGTTCAAGAACGCAGCCGGCGAACTGGAAATCCAGGTTGGCGACGAAGTTGATGTTGCTCTGGATGCAGTGGAAGACGGCTTCGGTGAAACCCTGCTGTCCCGTGAGAAAGCTAAGCGCCATGAAGCATGGATCACGCTGGAGAAAGCTTACGAAGACGCTGAAACTGTTACCGGTGTTATCAACGGCAAAGTTAAAGGCGGCTTCACAGTTGAGCTGAACGGTATCCGTGCGTTCCTGCCAGGTTCACTGGTTGATGTGCGTCCGGTGCGCGATACGCTGCACCTGGAAGGCAAAGAGCTTGAGTTCAAAGTAATCAAGCTGGATCAGAAACGCAACAACGTCGTGGTTTCACGTCGTGCCGTTATCGAATCTGAAAACAGCGCAGAGCGCGATCAGCTGCTGGAAAACCTGCAGGAAGGCATGGAAGTTAAAGGTATCGTTAAGAACCTCACTGACTACGGTGCATTCGTTGATCTGGGCGGCGTTGACGGCCTGCTGCACATCACTGATATGGCGTGGAAGCGCGTTAAGCATCCAAGCGAAATCGTTAACGTTGGCGATGAAATCACCGTTAAGGTGCTGAAGTTCGACCGCGAGCGTACCCGTGTTTCTCTGGGTCTGAAGCAGCTGGGCGAAGATCCATGGGTTGCTATCGCTAAACGCTATCCGGAAGGCACCCGCCTGACCGGTCGTGTGACCAACCTGACTGACTACGGCTGCTTCGTGGAAATCGAAGAAGGCGTTGAAGGTCTGGTACACGTTTCTGAAATGGACTGGACCAACAAAAACATCCATCCGTCTAAAGTTGTTAACGTAGGCGATGTGGTTGAAGTTATGGTTCTGGACATCGACGAAGAGCGTCGTCGTATCTCCCTGGGTCTGAAGCAGTGTAAATCTAACCCATGGCAGCTGTTCGCTGAGACGCACAACAAAGGCGATCGTGTTGAAGGTAAAATCAAGTCAATCACTGACTTCGGTATCTTCATCGGCCTGGACGGCGGCATCGACGGTCTGGTTCACCTGTCTGACATCTCCTGGAACGCGACTGGCGAAGAAGCCGTTCGTGAGTACAAAAAAGGCGACGAAATTGCTGCCGTTGTACTGCAGGTTGATGCAGAGCGCGAGCGTATCTCTCTGGGCGTTAAACAGCTGGCAGAAGATCCGTTCAACAACTACATCACTCTGAACAAGAAAGGTGCGATCGTCACCGGTAAAGTGACTGCAGTTGATGCTAAAGGTGCTACAGTTGAATTAGCAGACGGCGTTGAGGGTTACCTGCGCGCTTCTGAAGCTTCACTGGACCGCATTGAAGACGCCACTCTGGTTCTGAACGTTGGCGACGACGTTGAAGCTAAGTTCACCGGCGTTGATCGTAAAAACCGTGTCGTAAGCCTGTCTGTCCGTGCGAAAGACCAGGCTGATGAGAAAGAAGCTATCAACACTGTTAACACCAAACAGGAAGAAGGCAACTTCTCTAACGCGATGGCTGAAGCGTTCAAAGCGGCTAAAGGCGAGTAATCGACCTGAAGCACCGGGTGGGCAACCACCCGGTTTCGGTAAAAGCTGTCATACTTTCCCTGAGGGATAAACCGGAGGTTACATGACCAAGTCAGAACTGATTGAAAGACTGGCGGGACAGCATACTCATATACCGGCGAAAGTCGTTGAGGATGCAGTAAAAGAGATGCTCGAGCACATGGCCACGACGCTGGCACAGGGTGAGCGCATCGAAATCCGGGGATTCGGCAGCTTTTCTTTGCACTATCGCGCTCCGCGCACCGGGCGTAACCCGAAAACGGGTGACAAAGTGGATCTGGAAGGTAAATACGTTCCCCACTTTAAGCCAGGCAAAGAGCTTCGCGATCGCGCAAATATTTACGGCTAAGCCGATACCGAACCCGATAAACGACATCTCCGGATGTCGTTTTTTTTTGCCCGCTATCCTGTCTGCGATCGGCTATCCACGCTGTTCTCATCTGACGCTATCCATCACAAGTTCTTTGCGAGCCCGCTCGGGCCAGCGCAATTCTCTCCTGTTACTTTCTCCTGAGGGGTTCAGACTTACCGAACTGACCCGATGGATATGATTATGCTGACATGGACTATTCTGGCGCGACTGACGATTGTGGCCACACTGCCGCTACTGCTGATGGCCCGGCTGCCTTCAGGCCAGATGATACTGATGTTCCTTCTTACCGGTCTGGCGCTGCTGCATTCTCCTTATCAGCCTGTTCGTCTGATCGGTATCACGCTGCTGCTGCTGAGCTGGGCGTGCTACGACGCCCGTCTGATGGTGCGGGATATTGAACATTTCTCTGCACGTACCAGGAGCTACACGATTCAGATCGCTGAACTTCGCCAGGCGCGCAGGCAAATCCAGGTTCGCCTGCTGGAAGAAGAGGGCAGAAGGATATTTCCGCCGCGCTTCGCCTGGATCTATTTCGATGCTGACTCAGCGCTCTACTGTCCCGGACAGCGCTGGACGATGCAACTGCGTCTGCGACCGGTCCATGCCCGTCTCAACGAAGGCGATTATGATGCCCAGCGTTTCGCACTCGCTAACAATACGCCGATACAGGGTCGGATCCTGAAGCAGGTCGCAATTGATGAGCGCTGTGACGCGCGCTGGCGGTTTATTCTGGGGCATCGGGAGAGCACCCGCGGCCTCGCTTCACGGGCGACGCTGGAAGCGCTGGCATTTGGCGTTCGTGATGAGATGAGCCAGCAGACACGTCAGCTTCTGCGGGAGACGGGCACTGCGCACCTGATGGCGATTTCCGGTATGCACATCGCCTTAGCGGCCAGCACCGGCTGGCTGATTGCGCGCGGCGTGCAGTTCCTTTTGCCTGCCCGCTGTGTCAGCTATCTTTTTCCTCTCATCGTGAGCTGGCTGTTCGCCGCACTCTATACCTGGCTTTCAGGCGCGCAGCCGCCCGCAGAGCGTTCATTGCTTGCCCTGACGCTATGGGGAATAACCCGGACTGCCGGTATTCAGCTGAACAGCTGGCAGGTCTGGACATTCTGTATTGCACTGCTGCTGGTGGCAGAACCCTTAACCGTACTCTCTGACAGCTTCTGGCTCTCGGTACTGGCTGTCGGCATGCTGCTGGTCTGGTATCACTGGTTTCCCTTGCCTGCCGCGCTTCGGCATCAACGACGCTGGCTGCCACTTCAGCTGCTGCATCTGCAGGCGGGCATGATGATTTTAATGGTACCGCTGCAGGTGGCGATTTTTAACGGCATCAGCCTGACGGCCCTGATGGCAAATTTCGTCGCGATTCCGGTTGTCTCATTCATTACCATGCCCCTGATGACGCTCGCCATGCTGTTGCCGGTCACACAGCTCTCCGGCTTCTTCTGGATCGCGGCCGATCTTTCCCTGCGAGCGCTGTTTTACTGCCTGAAGCAGCTGCCGTCGGGCTGGTATCCACTGAGTGGCACAACCTGGTTTACGGTCATGGTCTGGGGCGGCCTGATCCTCTGGCGCGCGCAGCTCTTTTTCGCTTTTCCTGTGAGCAGCAGCGCGATAGCCCTGGCGATGATACTCAGTCGCCAGCCCAACCAGGAACGGGGCTGGCGTATCGATATGCTGGATATCGGACACGGATTGAGCCTGGTGATCAGCCAGGGCGACGAGGCGGTGATCTATGACACCGGGCCACGCTGGCAGAACGATAATGCAGGCAGTCGGGTGATTATTCCGTGGCTGGAGCGCAGGCAGCTGCGCCTGAAGCAGGTGATCCTCAGCCATAAACATCTTGATCATACCGGCGGGCTGGATGCGATCAAAAAGCGCTGGCCCGCAGCGGAAATCAGAAGTGCGCTGGCGGACAGGACGCACTTACCCTGTGTGCGTGGCACGCAGTGGCGCTGGCGACAGCTCACTTTTCGGGTCATCTGGCCGCTGACGGCCCCTTTACCCGGTGGAAACAACGACTCCTGCGTGATGATTGTTGATGATGGTCAGGTGCGGCTGATGTTAACCGGCGATATTGAAGCCAGGGCGGAGCGTCAGCTGGTGGCCCTGGAAAAGGAGGGATTGAAAGTCGATATCCTGCAGGTGCCGCACCACGGCAGCCGCACTTCGTCCACCTCACTGCTTCTGCGCAAAGCGGCAGGCCACACCGCCATCGCCTCTCTGGCGCGCTACAATGCATGGCGTATGCCTGCAAAACGGGTCGTGGAAGCTTATCACGCCGCCGGTTTTCACTGGCTGGATACCGGTCAGTCAGGGCAAATCAGCATCAGGATAGAGCAGGGCAGCGTGCAGGTTTTCAGCCTGCGGGATCAATTAATGCCCCGTTGGTATCATCAGTGGTTTGGCGTCAAACGTGATTCCAGGTAGAATGGCCGGCTATTTCCAACAGCGTGAATAAATAATGCATCAAGATAAAGATCTCTCTACGTGGCAGACGTTCCGCCGACTCTGGCCGATGATCGCGCCAAATAAAGCGGGATTAATTGTGGCCTCTGTCGCCCTGATTATTAATGCTGCGGGCGACGCCTTAATGCTCTCCCTGTTGAAACCGTTACTGGATGATGGTTTTGGTAAAGCCGACCGGTCAGTGATGCTGTGGATGCCGTTGGTGGTGATCGGCCTGATGCTGGTACGTGGCGTAACCAGCTATATCTCCAGCTACTGCATCTCCTGGGTCTCCGGCAATGTCGTGATGAATATTCGCCGTCGCCTGTTCAGCCATATGATGGGCATGCCGGTTTCGTTTTTTGACCAGCAGTCGACCGGCACCCTGCTGTCGCGTATCACTTATGACTCTGAACAGGTCGCCTCCTCCTCTTCCGGTGCGCTGGTCACCGTGGTGCGTGAAGGGGCGTCGATTATTGGCCTGTTTATCATGATGTTCTACTACAGCTGGCAGCTGTCGTTAATCCTGATCGTGCTGGCACCTATCGTCTCCTTTGCCATCCGCACCGTTTCTAAGCGGTTCCGTTCAATCAGCAAAAGTATGCAGAACACCATGGGGCAGGTGACCACCAGCGCCGAGCAGATGCTGAAAGGACATAAAGAGGTACTGATTTTTGGCGGTCAGGAAATTGAGTCAGAGCGCTTTAACCGCGTCAGTAACCGTATGCGTCAGCAGGGAATGAAGCTGGTCTCAGCCTCCTCTATTTCCGATCCGGTGATTCAGCTGATCGCCTCTCTGGCCCTGGCTTTTGTCCTTTACGCCGCCAGTTTCCCGAGCGTCATGGATACCCTGACCGCTGGCACCATCACCGTCGTCTTCTCTTCGATGATTGCTCTGATGCGCCCGCTTAAGTCTCTGACCAACGTCAATGCCCAGTTCCAGCGCGGCATGGCAGCCTGTCAGACCCTGTTCTCCATTCTGGACAGTGAACAGGAAGTGGACAACGGCACCCGCGAAATCACCCGCGCCAAAGGCGATATTGAGTTCCGCGACGTGACCTTTACCTATCCGGGCCGTGAAGTCCCGGCACTGCGCAATATCAATCTGTCGCTGCCCGCCGGAAAAACGGTCGCGCTGGTGGGCCGTTCCGGCTCCGGTAAGTCCACGATGGCGAGTCTGCTGACCCGCTTTTATGACATCCAGCAGGGTGAAATTCTGCTGGACGGTTTTGACCTGCGTGAGTACACCCTGCGGTCGCTGCGTAATCAGGTGGCGCTGGTGTCGCAGAATGTGCATCTCTTCAACGACACGATTGCCAATAACATCGCCTATGCGCGCAGTGAGCAATACAGCCGTGAGGAGATTGAACGGGCAGCGACCATGGCGCACGCCATGGACTTTATCAATAAAATGGACAAAGGTCTGGATACGGTCATTGGTGAGAATGGCGTGCTGCTGTCTGGCGGCCAGCGTCAGCGTATTGCCATCGCCCGTGCCCTGCTGCGCGATTGTCCGATTCTGATCCTTGATGAAGCGACCTCAGCTCTGGATACCGAGTCCGAACGTGCGATTCAGTCAGCCCTGGATGAGTTGCAGAAGAACCGCACCTCGCTGGTGATTGCGCATCGACTCTCCACGATTGAGAAAGCGGATGAGATTGTGGTGATTGAAGATGGTCAGATCGTTGAACGCGGAACGCATCAGGTGCTGCTGGCTGAACGTGGTGCCTATGCCCAGCTGCACAAAATGCAATTCGGCCAATGATTGAACGTATCTGGAGTGGTCGCTCACCGCTGTGGCTTCTGCTCTGGCCATTAAGCCTGCTGTATGGGGCGATTACGGCTCTGATACGTTTCAGTTACCGCCGGGGCTGGCGAAAAAGCTGGCGTGCGCCCTTGCCGGTTGTGGTGGTGGGTAACTTAACCGCTGGCGGCAATGGGAAAACGCCGGTGGTGATCTGGCTGGTTGAGGCGCTGCAGCAGCGCGGGCTGCGTGTGGGGGTCGTCTCCAGGGGATATGGCGGCAAGGCGGATCACTATCCTCTGCGGGTGACCACCCAGACCGGCACCGATCAGGCCGGGGATGAACCGGTCCTGATTGCCCAGCGCACCGGGGCACCGGTCGCGGTCGCCCCCCGGCGTCGACAGGCAATTGAGGCGTTACTGCAGCAGGGCCCGCTGGATGTCATTATCACGGATGATGGCCTGCAGCATTACGCTCTGCAGCGCGACCGGGAAATTGTGGTGGTGGACGGCCTGCGTCGCTTCGGTAATGGCTGGTGGTTGCCCGCCGGTCCGATGCGCGAACGTGCCAGTCGTCTGCAGCAGGTTGATGCGGTAATCATCAACGACGGCGATGCGCTGGCCGGCGAGATTGCCATGCATCTCCAGCCTGGCCTGGCCACTAATCTGCTGACCGGCGAAACCTGTCCGTTGCAGCAGCTGGAGGCAGTGGTGGCGATGGCCGGTATTGGTCATCCGCCCCGCTTTTTCAACACGCTGAAGCAGCAGGGTATGACGCCGCTGGCAGAAGTCGCCTTTGCCGATCATCACGCCTACAGCGAAGATGAGCTGACCCGCCTACTGCAGCCGGGCCAGCAACTGCTGATGACCGAAAAAGATGCGGTGAAATGCCGCCCGTTTGCCCAGCCGTCGTGGTGGTATCTGCCGGTAGATGCCCGGTTATCCGGCCAGGCCGTGACGCCCTTACTGGACGATATCGAACAGCTCAGCCGCCGCATGTCCTGACCCCCAATGCGCATTCAGGTGAGGCCTGATAAGGAAAAGAATGAACACCACGCATTCACTTTCGTTACAGCAGGCCCGTCACCTTCATCTTGCTGCCCAGAGCCTGCTGCGCGCCCCCGCAAAGCGCGCGGTCTATCAGGATCTGATCGCGTGCATCTCCCGCATGTCGCTGCTGCAGATTGATACGATCCATGTGGTGGCCCGCAGTCCTTATCTGGTGCTTTTCAGCCGTCTTGGTGACTTTCCACAGCGCTGGCTGGAACAGGCGCTGGCTGAGGGTGAGCTGTTTGAATACTGGGCGCACGAGGCCTGCTTTATTCCCCGCGCTGATTACCGGCTTCTGCGTCATCGTATGCTGTCGCCGGAGCGGCTGGGCTGGAAATATAATGCGCAGTGGGTTGCTGAGCATCAGCAGGAAATAGCCGATCTCCTGCAGCAGATCAGGGAGAAGGGGCCGGTACGGGCCGCCGACTTCAGCCATGCTGATAACCCAAAATCGGGATGGTGGGCATGGAAACCGCATAAGCGCCATCTGGAAAATCTCTTCAGCGCCGGTGAACTGATGGTTACCGAACGCCGCAATTTTCAGCGAGTCTATGACCTGCGCAGCCGCGTGATGCCTGACTGGCAGGATGCCATCCATGGCATCAGCGAAGCGGAAGCCATCCACCAGATGTTGCTGAACAGTGCCCGCAGTCTGGGTATCTTTCGCACTGCCTGGCTGGCCGACTACTACCGTCTGAAACGGGCACCGCTGAACGCGTTTATCGCCGAGGCGCAGGCAGCCGGAGAACTGGTGGCCGTCAACACGGAAGGGCTGGGGGCGATGTGGCTTCACCGGGACCTGCTGCCGTTACTGGAGACCCCGCTGCAGGCGACGCACAGCGCGCTGTTGTCGCCGTTTGATCCGGTGGTCTGGGATCGTAAACGTGCGCTGGAGCTGTTCAGCTTTGACTATCGTATTGAGTGCTATACCCCGGCGGAAAAGCGGAAATTTGGCTATTTTGTGCTGCCCATTCTCCATCGCGGTCAGCTGAAAGGCCGGCTGGATGCCCGCATGCTGCGTAAGGCTAAACAGCTGGAAATTAAAAATATCTGGCTTGAAGAGAAGACCCGTGTGACGGCACGCTTTGTCGTGGATATCCGGCGCGCGATCGAACGTTTCGCCGCATGGCAGGGTGCAGAGAGCGTCGTCATCCTCAACATGCCAGAGGCCCTTAGCGATTGCTGGCCTGCGCTGTGGACACTGGCATAATCTCTTTTGCGGCAGCTGCCGCAGAGAACGTTTTACCCCATCCCGCATGAAGCGGGCTATGGTATGCTTTACCCCTTAAGCATTTGCTCCCTGATGGAGGACATATGGATCATCGTTTACTCGAAATCGTTGCCTGCCCGGTCTGTAATGGCAAACTCTACTTTAACAATGCTCAGCAGGAGCTGATCTGCAAACCCGATGGCCTGGCCTTTCCGGTCAGAGAGGGGATTCCGGTACTGCTGGAAACAGAAGCCCGTACGCTCTCTGTTGAAGAGATTCATCCATGAGTTTCACCGCCATCATTCCTGCACGTTATGCGTCAACCCGCTTACCCGGCAAGCCGCTGCTCGATATTCATGGTAAACCGATGGTGGTGCATGTGATGGAGCGCGCCCGCGAGTCGGGTGCCAGCCGGGTCATTGTGGCCACCGATCATCCCGATGTGGCGCAGGCCGTGGAAGCGGCAGGCGGCGAAGTCTGCATGACGCGCGCCGATCATCAGTCCGGCACAGAGCGGCTGGCGGAAGTGATCGAAAAGTATCAGTTTGCTGATGATGAAATCATCGTCAACGTGCAGGGCGACGAACCGATGATTCCGGCAGAGATTGTGCGTCAGGTGGCGAATAATCTGGCGGGGTCGGCAGCGGGCATGGCGACGCTGGCCGTACCCATCACGGATGCGGAGGAAGCGTTTAATCCCAATGCGGTGAAAGTAGTCATGGATGCGCAGGGTTACGCGCTCTATTTTTCACGGGCGACTATCCCCTGGGATCGTGAACGCTATGCTGCGTCACGCGACCAGATTGGTGACACGCTACTGCGCCACATTGGTATTTACGCCTATCGGGCCGGTTTTATCCGCCGCTATGTTGCCTGGGCACCTTGTCCGCTGGAGCAGATTGAGCTGCTCGAACAGCTGCGGGTGTTATGGTACGGCGAGAAAATTCATGTTGCTGTTGCGCAAACTATTCCCAGCGTGGGAGTAGACACGCCAGACGATCTGCAACGTGTCCGCGAGGCCATGCAGGCCTGATTATCGGGGAGCCTGTCTCCCCGTTTCCGCACAACCTTATTGATCCGCCACTAAACTTATCGCCACCACTTCCTTCAGGATATTGTGATACTCATCTGAGGAGGATGCCGCATGGAAGAGCTTAAATCGGAACTCACGCTGGCGCTGGGGGAAACGATCAGCCGCCTCGAAATCATCAGCGATCAGCCGCCCACCCGACTTTATGCGCTATACGATCGGGAAGGTCTCCCTATGCCGGTCGTGGCAAAATATTTTCGTCATCAGGGCCGGGCAGCGATAGAAGCGAAAAAGCTGACGTTGCTCGGTCAGGCCGGACGGATTGCAGTGCCAGCCGTGTATGGTCTGGTGATGAGCCAGCGTCCTCCGGTTCATGAAATGCTTCTGCTGGCGCGACTCAATGGGGTGACGTCGGAGGCCCCGGCGCGGGATGCTCAGCGCTGGCAGCAGTTTTGTGAGCAGGTAGTCGAGGGGCTGCTTGCCTGGCATCGGCTCGACAGCCATGGGCTGGTGGGTACGGTGGACAGCACTCAGCAGAATCGCTGGCCCGCCTGGTATGCTCAGCGGGTTGAGGTGCTGTGGGCGACGCTGAATTATGTGCGACCACCGGCTTTGACGCTCGAAGATCGCCAGATTCTGTTTCGCTGCCGGGCGCGACTGGTGCATCTGTTCCGCGGCTTTGACGATCCCTGCGTAATGGTGCATGGCAACGTCCGGCTGCAAAGCATGCTGAAAAACAGCCGCAGCGATCAGCTAATCGCGATGACCCAGCCCGGCCCGCTCCTCTGGGCACCGCGTGAGATTGATCTCATCCATCTGGATGACTCTCCTGCTGAAACCGCGCTGCTGCACAGCTATCTGCAGCGGGCACCGGTTTCAGAAGGCTTTGTCTGGCGTCGGTGGGTTTATCAGGTGTGGGACTGCGTCGACCAGCTGATCCAGACCGGCACCTTTAATCGTCCCCGTTTTGACCATGCCTGCGCGCAGCTACTTCCCTGGCTCGGCTGAGTCCGGTTTCTCGCCTTTCAGCCTCTGTAATAGTGCGCCAAGCGTTTCATACACCGCCCGTTCGCTGTGACTCAGCCAGATCGGGGAAGGTATCGCCCGCTCCCATCCATTCAGCGGTGAGGTAATTGCCAGCTGGTTGGCGGGTGCGGCAATCGGCTGCAATCCGACCGCGTGGAAAAAACGTATTGCCCGCGGCATATGATTCGCGGATGTGACCAGCAGGAATGGATGTTCACCCACCACGCCTTTCATCGCCTGCGCCTCATCCGCCGTATCGCGCGGCTGATCGAGAAGCTGAATATGTGCCGGGGGAACACCCAAACTTTCGGCTACCTGTGCCGCGACCCAGGCGCTGCTCTTCGGATTGGTGCCGCCTGCGGCGCCGGTGAAAATCAGGGTCGATTGCGGATTGCGTTGCCACTGGCGCACTCCTTCTGCCACGCGCGGCAGGCTGTTGTTCAGCAGATTTGAACTCGGCGCCCACGCCGGATTGAACGTGTAGCCTCCGCCCAGCACGACGATATAGTCCACCTCACGGCTGCCGTTCCAGGTCGGATAACGGCTATCCAGCGGCAACAGCAGGCGATCGGCCAGCGGTTGCAGACTCAGAAGCAGCAGTAACAGCCAGCTGACAGAGATCACGGTTTTACCGCTTTTCTGCCAGTCAGTCAGCCAAAGCAGTAAAATGCCCAATGCCATCAGCAAAAGCAGAAACGGCAGGGGTAAAAGCAGCCCGCCAGTCACTTTTTTCAGGGTAAATAACATCAAAAACGCGTCCTGTTGTCCGAAAATAGAGCACCCGGAAGGGAAGATGGGGATGAAAGGTTCATTCTTCTGGTGCCTGTGACAAAATAGCACAAGTCTTACCGCAGCATACCGGAGCGCATGCCATGCAGGATCGTAACTTTGACGATCTCGCGGATAAATTTTCGCAAAATATTTACGGCACCACCAAAGGCCGGATACGCCAGGCCATCCTCCATGATGAGCTGGCGATGATCCTGCCAGGCCTGTCGCCACACCCGCTCTCCGTGCTGGATGCGGGTGGCGGAATTGGCCAGGTCTCCAGCGGTCTGGCGGCGCAGGGCCATCAGGTGCTGCTGTGCGATCTCTCCGGTGAGATGCTGCGCCGGGCGGAAGAAAATGCCACGGCGCAGGGTGTGAGCCACAACATGCAATTCAGACAAATTAGCGCCCAGCAGGTGGGTGAACATTTGGATAAGCCGGTGGATCTGGTATTGTTCCACGCTGTGCTTGAGTGGGTCGCCGAACCGGAGGCGGTGCTGAAAGCGTTGTATGATGTGCTGCGTCCGGGTGGGGTCATGTCACTGATGTTTTACAATCTGCACGGCCTGACACTGCGCACCTTAACGCTGGGCAACTTTGGCTATCTGCGCACCAACCTGACCAAACGCAAAAAGCGCACGCTATCGCCTGACTATCCCCGCGATCCCGATCAGGTTTATCGCTGGCTGGAGGCCTGTGGCTTTGTGATTGAGCGGCGTGCCGGTATCCGGGTTTTCAGCGACTACATGAAACCGCCAAAGGGCGAGCCCAAAAGCGACGACGAAATTATTGAGATGGAGCGGCGTTACTGCCGTCAGGAACCCTTTTTAAGCTTAGGGCGTTACATCCACGTGACCGCACGTAAACCCGGGCAGAAGGACGAATTATGAGTGAATTTTCCCAGACGGTACCTGAACTGGTATCCTGGGCGCGCAAAAATGACTTTTCCCTTGCGCTGCCAGTGGAACGGCTGGCCTTTTTGCTGGCTATCGCCACCCTCAACGGGGAGCGGATGGACGGCGAAATGAGCGAAGGCGATCTGATTGATGCTTTTCGTCACGTCAGTAAAGCGTTTGAACAAACCCATGAAACTGTGCTGGTTCGCGCCAATAACGCCATCAATGACATGGTGCGACAGCGCCTGCTCAACCGCTTTACCAGCGAGCTCACCGAAGGCAACGCCATCTATCGCCTGACGCCGCTGGCGATCGGTATCACCGACTACTACATCCGTCAGCGGGAGTTTTCGACCCTGCGCCTGTCGATGCAGCTTTCCATTGTGGCCAGTGAGCTGAAGCGGGCCGCCGATGCCGCCCAGGAAAATGGCGATGAGTTTCACTGGCACCGTAATGTTTTCGCGCCGCTGAAATATTCGGTGGCAGAGATATTCGACAGCATCGATATGACCCAGCGTCTGATGGATGAGCAGCAGCAGGCGGTCAAAAACGATATCGCCGAGCTGCTGAACAAAGACTGGCGCGCGGCTATCTCCAGCTGCGAAATGCTGCTTTCAGAGACCTCGGGAACCCTGCGCGAACTGCAGGATACGCTCGAAGCCGCGGGTGACAAGCTGCAGGAAAACCTGTTACGCATTCAGGATGCCACGCTGAACAGCCCGGATCTCGGGTTTGTCGACAAGCTGGTGTTTGATCTGCAGAGCAAACTTGACCGAATCACCAGCTGGGGCCAGCAGGCGATTGACCTCTGGATCGGCTACGACCGCCACGTCCATAAATTTATTCGTACTGCCATCGACATGGATAAAAACCGCGTCTTTGCGCAGCGTCTGCGGGTATCGGTTCAGAATTATTTCGACGCGCCGTGGGCGCTGACCTATGCCAACGCCGACCGTCTCTATGACATGCGCGATGAGGCCCTGACGCTGCGTAACGACGAAGTCATGGGCGAACTGCCGCCGGAGATGGAGTACGAAGAGATCAACGAAATCCGCGAACAGCTGGCAGCCATGATTGAAGAAGCGCTGCAGGTCTACAAGTTGCAACAAAAACCGCTCAACCTCGCGTCAGTAATGCGCGACTACCTGGCCCAGTATCCCCGCGCCCGTCATTTCGATCTGGCGCGCATTGTGGTGGACCAGGCGGTGCGTCTTGGCGTAGCGGAAGCCGATTTAGCCGGTTTGCCTGTGGAATGGCAAGCCATCAATGATTACGGAGCCAAGGTGCAGGCACATGTCATCGACAAATATTGAACAAGTGATGCCGGTTAAGCTGGCACAGGCACTGGCCAACCCGATTTTCCCCGCGCTGGACAGCCAGTTACGCGCGGGACGCCACATCGGTATTGAAGAGCTGGATAACCACGCTTTTCTGATGGACTACCAGTCGTTTCTCGAAGAGTTTTACAGCCGCTATCACGTGGAGTTAATCCGTGCGCCGGAAGGCTTCTTCTATCTGCGTCCGCGTTCAACCACGCTGATCCCGCGCTCGGTACTCTCTGAGCTGGATATGATGGTCGGGAAAATTCTCTGCTATCTCTATCTCAGCCCGGAACGGCTGGCCAATGAAGGGATTTTCACCCAGCAGGAGCTCTACGATGAACTGCTCTCGCTGGCGGACGAGAACCGGCTGCTGAAGCTGGTGAATCAGCGTTCAACCGGGTCGGATCTGGACCGCACCAAGCTGCAGGAGAAAGTGCGCGCCTCACTGAGCCGTCTGCGACGTCTCGGCATGGTGTGGTTTTTCGGCAACGACAGCAGCAAATTCCGCATCACGGAATCGGTGTTCCGCTTTGGCGCTGACGTGCGCGGCGGGGATGATGCCCGTGAAGCGCAGCTTCGTCTGATTCGTGACGGGGAAGCGATGCTACTGGAAAACGCCACTGCACCGGTTGACACCGATGAAGGTGACGGGCAGGAGAGCGACGCGAGTGAGAACGCAGAGGAAGAACAGGCATGATTGAGCGCGGAAAGTTTCGTTCGCTTACGCTGATCAACTGGAACGGCTTTTTTGCCCGCACATTTGATCTTGATGAATTAGTTACCACGCTGTCAGGCGGTAACGGGGCCGGTAAGTCCACCACGATGGCGGCTTTTGTCACCGCGCTGATCCCCGATCTGACACTGCTGCACTTCCGTAATACCACCGAAGCGGGTGCGACCTCCGGGTCGCGCGATAAAGGCCTGCACGGCAAACTGCGCGCTGGCGTCTGCTACTCCATGCTGGATGTGGTGAACTCACGCCACCAGCGTGTGGTGGTGGGTGTTCGCCTGCAGCAGGTCGCCGGCCGGGATAAAAAGGTGGACATCAAGCCGTTCAGTATCCACGGTCTGCCTGCCGACACCAATCCGACCGACATGCTGACTGAAGTGCTTAACAGCCGTCAGGCGCGCGTGTTGCCGCTGAATGAGGTGAAAGAGCGGGTTGAGGCGCAGGAAGGGGTACAGTTCCGCGCCTATAACTCGGTCACTGACTATCACGCCATGATGTTTGATCTGGGCGTGGTGCCGCGTCGTCTGCGCTCCGCCAGCGATCGCAGCAAGTTTTATCGCCTGATCGAAGCCTCGCTCTACGGCGGTATCTCCAGTGCGATTACCCGATCGCTGCGTGATTACCTGCTGCCTGAAAACAGCGGCGTGCGCAAAGCTTTCCAGGATATGGAAGCCGCACTGCGCGAGAACCGCATGACGCTGGAGGCAATCCGCGTAACTCAGTCCGATCGCGATCTCTTTAAACACCTGATCTCTGAGGCGACCAGCTACGTTTCGGCTGACTACATGCGCCATGCTAACGAGCGTCGGGTTCATCTCGACAGCGCGTTACAGCTGCGCAATGAACTGTTCAGCAGCCGCAAGCAACTCGCCATCGAGCAGTATCGTCATGTTGAAATGGCGCGCGAACTGGCTGAGCACAGCGGCGCCGAAAACGATCTCGAAGTCGATTATCAGTCCGCCAGCGATCACCTTAACCTTGTGCAGACGGCGATGCGTCAGCAGGAGAAGATTGAACGCTACGATGCCGATATCGAAGACCTGACGCTGCGGCTGGAAGAGCAGACCGAAGTGGTGGCCGAAGCGCGTGAGATTCAGGAAGAGAACGAAGCGCGGGCTGAAGCGGCTGAGCTGGAAGTGGATGAGCTGAAAAGTCAGCTGGCTGATTTCCAGCAGGCGCTCGATGTGCAGCAAACCCGTGCCATTCAGTATCAGCAGGCACTGCAAGCACTGGAGCGCGCCCGCACCCTTTGCCAGTTGCCCGACCTGAGCATCGACAATGCAGCCGAATGGCAGGAGAGCTTCCAGGCTAAAGAGGAGGAGGCGACAGAGCACCTGCTGCGTCTGGAGCAGAAGCTGAGCGTGGCGGAAGCGGCGCACAGTCAGTTTGAACAGGCGCTGGCGCTGGTGACCAGCATCGCCGGTGAGGTGAGTCGGCAGGATGCCTGGCAAACCGGCCGCGAACTGCTGCGGGATGCCAGCAATCAGCGCCATCACGCCGAACAGCTCTCCTCGCTGCGTCTGCGTCTCAATGAACTGGAACAGCGACTGCGCGAGCAGCATGAGGCTGAGCGTCTGCTGGCCGAGTTCTGCAAGCGTCAGGGGCAGCACTACGACGCGGATGCGCTGGCTGGCCTGCAGCAGGAGCTGGAAGCGCAGATTGAACAGCTGAACAGCAGCGTGGCGGACGCGGGTGAGCAGCGCATGAAGATGCGCCAGGAGCTGGAGCAGCTGCGTGAACGCATTGCAGGCCTGACGGCGCGCGCGCCGCACTGGCTTGCCGCCCAGGAGATCCTGACGCAGCTTAGCGAACAGACCGGCCAGGCGCTGAACAGCAGCCAGGATGTCACCGAGTACATGCAGCAGCTGCTGGAACAGGAGCGTGAAACCACCGTCGAGCGCGACGAAGTGGCAGCACGTAAACGCGACATCGAGCAGCAGATTGAACGGCTCAGTCAGCCGGGCGGTGCTGAGGATGCGCGTCTGACCCAGCTGGCAGAACGTTTCGGCGGCGTGCTGCTGTCAGAGATTTACGATGATGTGACCCTGGACGATGCGCCGTACTTCTCGGCGCTCTATGGCCCGTCACGTCATGCGATCGTTGTACCTGATCTTTCACGGGTGCGCGAGTTACTGGACGGACTGGAAGAGTGCCCGGAAGATCTCTATCTGATCGAGGGCGATCCGCAGTCATTCGACGACAGCGTCTTCAGTGTTGATGAGCTGCAGAATGCGGTCGTGGTAAAAGTGGCTGAGCGTCAGTGGCGCTACTCCCGCTTCCCGAAAATACCGCTGTTTGGCCGCGCGGCGCGTGAAAACCAGCTTGAGCTGCTGCATCTGGAGCGCGACAAGCTGGCGGAACGCTACGCGACCCTGTCGTTCGATGTACAGAAAACGCAGCGTCTGCATCAGTCCTTCAGTCGCTTTATCGGCAGTCACCTGGCCGTCGCCTTTGATGCCGACCCGGAAGCGCAGATCCGTCAGCTGGGCGCGCGCCGCGGGGAGCTGGAGCGGGCGCTCAATCAGCATGAAAGTAACAATCAGCAGCAGCGTCAGCAGTATGAGCTGGCGAAAGAGGGCGTATCGCAGTTAAACCGCCTGCTGCCACGCGTTAATCTGCTGCTGGATGACACCCTGGCCGATCGCTGCGAAGAGATTCGTGAGCAGGTTGATGCCGCTCAGGATGCGGCGCGCTTCCTGCATCAGCATGGCGCTAAGCTGGCGAAACTGGAACCGATCATCGCGGTTCTGCAGAGCGACCCGGAACAGCACGAACAGCTGCAGGCGGACTATCAGCAGGCGCAGCAGCAGCAGCGCAACGCCCGTCAGCAGGCATTTGCCCTGACCGAGGTGGTGCAGCGTCGTGCTCACTTCAGTTATGACGATTCAGCCAGCATGCTCAGTGGCAACAATGACCTCAGCGACAAGCTGCGTCAGCGCCTGGAGCAGGCTGAAGGCGAGCGCAGCCGCTGCCGTGAACGTCTGCGTGAACATCAGGCACAGCTGACCCAATACGCTCAGCTGCTGGCCTCGCTGAAAAGCGCCTGGGATGCCAAGCGCGACATGCTGAAAGAGCTGCAGCAGGAGATGCAGACGATTGGCGTCCATGCGGACAGCAGCGCAGAAGCGCGGGCGCGGGCGCGTCGCGATGAGCTTTATACCGCACTGAGCCACAACCGCGCACGCCGGAATCAGCTGGAGAAACAGCTGACCTTCTGCGAAGCGGAGATGGATAACCTGCAGAAGCGACTGCGTCAGCTGGAGCGCCAGTATCATCAGGTGCGTGAACAGGTGGTCAGCGCGAAAGCGGGCTGGTGCACGGTGCTGCGTCTGGTCAAAGAGAATGGCGTGGAACGCCGTCTGCATCGTCGTGAACTCGCCTACATGAGTGGCGATGAACTGCGTTCGATGTCGGATAAGGCGCTGGGTGCGCTGCGTCTGGCGGTCGCGGACAATGAGCATCTGCGCGACGTGCTGCGGCTGTCAGAAGATCCGAAACGTCCGGAACGTAAAATTCAGTTCTTTATCGCCGTTTATCAGCATCTGCGTGAGCGTATTCGTCAGGACATTATCCGGACTGACGATCCGGTGGAAGCGATTGAGCAGATGGAGATTGAGCTGAATCGCCTGACGGAAGAGCTGACCGCGCGTGAGCAGATGCTGGCCATCAGTTCTCGCAGTGCGGCGAACATTATCCGTAAAACCATTCAGCGTGAACAGAACCGTATCCGTCAGCTGAATCAGGGCCTGCAGACCGTCAGCTTTGGTCAGGTGCGCAGCGTACGTCTCAACGTTAACGTTCGCGAAACCCATGCCATGCTGCTGGATACGCTGTCGGAAGAGCATGAACAGCATCAGGACCTCTTCAACAGTAACCGTCTGACCTTCTCAGAGGCGCTGGCGAAGCTCTATCAGCGTCTGAACCCGCATATCGATATGGGTCAGCGGACGCCGCAGACTATCGGTGAGGAGCTGCTGGACTACCGCAACTATCTGGAGATGGAGGTGGAAGTTAACCGCGGTTCGGATGGCTGGCTGCGTGCAGAAAGTGGCGCACTCTCAACCGGTGAAGCGATCGGCACCGGGATGTCGATTCTGGTGATGGTCGTGCAGAGCTGGGAAGAGGAGTCACGCCGTCTGCGTGGCAAGGATATCTCACCTTGCCGCCTGCTGTTCCTGGATGAAGCGGCCCGTCTGGATGCCCGCTCTATCGCCACGCTGTTTGAGCTGTGTGAACGTCTGGAGATGCAGCTGGTGATTGCCGCACCGGAGAACATCAGCCCGGAGAAAGGCACGACCTACAAACTCGTGCGTAAGGTGTTTAATAACACCGAGCACGTGCATGTCGTCGGCCTGCGTGGATTTGCGGCCGATCCGCTGCCCACTCGCGCCGGGAGCGGGGAGGCCGCTCTGCCCGATCTGACCACTGAAAAATCTCAGGCTGAGACGTAGTCAAAAACCGAACCATTGGTTAATCTGGAAACGGCATTTGTCGCATGAGGCAAATGCCGTTTTTGTTTGTATACTCAACATAATGAGTCACAGCCCGATCGCAGCGGATACAGGGAACGCTGCGCAGTTAAGAAGATAAGGGGGCAGGGATGTTGCTGGCAAAAAAGGTTAATCATCATCGTGTTATATCATTGTTAGCGCTGGCGCTAACGGTTGTTCCATTTACGCTACCACAGGCCGCTGTTATCGCCGCGATGCCCGGCACCGCGCACGCGTCAGTTTCGGTTTCCGCCAGTCAGCAACGTATCCGCCAGGCGTTTTCCAGCGCCGATCAGCCATTTTATCTTGCGCCGCTGGCGACGCTGTATGCGTCCCGCCACATGCAGCCGCTCTGGCAGGATGAGCAGGCGGTTCAGAAGTTTCAGCAGCAGCTGGCTGAGGTGGCGCTCTCTGGCGTTCAGCCGCAGTTCACGCGCTGGGTTGACCGTCTGACTAACCCGGCTATCACTGGTTTTGCCCGTGACGTGACCCTCTCCGACGCCATGCTGGGCTACCTGCAGTTTGTCTCTAACGTGCCGACGCAGGGGGAAACCTGGCTCTACAGTAATGTTCCCTACAGGCTGACACAGCCGTCGGTGGCCGTGGTAAATCAGTGGCAGAATGCGGTCAATGCGGGCGCGAGCAGTACGTTTGTTGCTTCCCTGCAGCCGCAGCATCCTCAGTATCAGCCGATGCACGCTGCGCTGAAAGCGCTGCTCAGTGATAAACAGCCCTGGCCGCAGCTGAAGAACAGCGAAACGCTGCGTCCGGGGCAGGTCAGTGACGATGTGCCCGCACTGCGTGAAATTCTGCAGCGCAGCGGCATGCTGACCGCACAGAGCAACGCTCCGGCACCGGATGATGATGCCGTGCCGGTCGCTCCTTCGCCGGTAACCCACAGCGATCAGCCGGTGGCAGTGAGTCCTTCCGCTACGCCGGTCAACGATCTGCC
>NZ_PUGA01000091.1:0-733 GCF_003236725.1 Pantoea sp. ARC270 | reverse complement strand
CAGACCGCCTGCGTGCGCTTTACGCCCAGTAATTCCGATTAACGCTTGCACCCTCCGTATTACCGCGGCTGCTGGCACGGAGTTAGCCGGTGCTTCTTCTGCGGGTAACGTCAATCGGCAAGGTTATTAACCTCACCGCCTTCCTCCCCGCTGAAAGTACTTTACAACCCGAAGGCCTTCTTCATACACGCGGCATGGCTGCATCAGGCTTGCGCCCATTGTGCAATATTCCCCACTGCTGCCTCCCGTAGGAGTCTGGACCGTGTCTCAGTTCCAGTGTGGCTGGTCATCCTCTCAGACCAGCTAGGGATCGTCGCCTAGGTGGGCCATTACCCCGCCTACTAGCTAATCCCATCTGGGTTCATCCGATAGTGAGAGGCCCGAAGGTCCCCCTCTTTGGTCTTGCGACATTATGCGGTATTAGCCACCGTTTCCAGTGGTTATCCCCCTCTATCGGGCAGATCCCCAGACATTACTCACCCGTCCGCCACTCGTCACCCAAGAGCAAGCTCTCTGTGCTACCGTCCGACTTGCATGTGTTAGGCCTGCCGCCAGCGTTCAATCTGAGCCATGATCAAACTCTTCAATTTAAAGTTTGATTTGCTGAAACCAGTTCAGCGGTGCTCATCTGTAAAACGTCATAATGAATTTCATTATGTGTTCACTCGTGAGGCTTTGATATTTTTGTGCGCCCTAAGGCGCTGATATCAATCCTGCGAGTGCCCACACAGAT